>NZ_JBJLSG010000060.1:0-27236 GCF_050871925.1 Kineococcus gurbantunggutensis | reverse complement strand
GGCCCGCGCACAACAACCCCGCCCGGCGGGGGCGGGGCCCGCGCGGCCCCGCCGCGCGGCGGGGGGGGGGCCGCCCCCCCCGCGGGGCGGCGCCCTCCGCGGCGCCCTCGGCGCCGGCGGGGGCCTGCGCCGCGGTGCCGGCGGCGGGCTCGGTCGCGGGCTCGGTCCCGGGCTCGCTCGCGCTCCCGCCGGCCGGGGACCCGGCCCCCTCGCCGCCGCGGCGGGTGCGCCGGCGCTGGCGGGTGCGGCGGGGGCGCTCGCCCTGCTCCTCCGGCGCGCCCTCGGCCGCCGGGTCCTGCGCGGGCCGCTCGGCGTCCTCGCGCGACGGGCGCCGGGCCTTCTGCGCGCGCCCGTCCTGCCTGCGCCCCTCCGGCTGCCCGTCGCGGCGCGGGCGGCGGCCCTTGGCGGCGCCGACCTCGCCGAGGTCCTCGAGCTCCTCGGCCTCCAGCCCGGCGCGGGTGCGCTGGGTGCGCGGCAGCCGCCCGGTGGTGCCCGCCGGGATGTGCAGGTCCTCGAACAGGTGCGGGGAGCTGGAGTACGTCTCCGGCGGCTCGCCGAAGCCCAGGCCCAGCGCCTTGTCGACCAGCGCCCAGCGCGGCAGGTCGTCCCAGTCCACGAACGTCACCGCGGTGCCGGTGTTGCCGGCGCGGCCGGTGCGGCCGATGCGGTGCAGGTAGGTCTTCTCGTCCTCGGGGCACTGGTAGTTCACGACGTGCGTGACGTCCTCGACGTCGATGCCGCGCGCGGCGACGTCGGTGGCGACCAGCACGTCCACCTTGCCGTGGCGGAACGCGCGCAGCGCCTGCTCGCGCGCGCCCTGGCCCAGGTCGCCGTGGATGGCGGCGGCGGCGAAGCCGCGCTCGGCGAGCTGCTCGGCCACCGAGGCCGCGGTGCGCTTGGTGCGGCTGAAGACGATCGTCAGCCCGCGGCCCTCGGCCTGCAGCATCCGGGCCAGGACCTCGACCTTGTCGAGGGCGTGCGTGCGGTACACGAACTGCGTGATCGCGGCCACGGTCGCGCCGTCGTCGGTGGGGTCCACCGCGCGGATGTGCGTGGGCTGCGTCATGTACGAGCGGCCCAGCGCCACGACCGCGCCGGGCATGGTCGCCGAGAACAGCATCGTCTGGCGCGCCGGGGAGGTCTGGCCCAGCAGGCGCTCCACGTCGGGCAGGAAGCCCAGGTCGAGCATCTCGTCGGCCTCGTCCAGGACCACGCACGTGACGTGCGAGAGGTCCAGGTGCTTCTGCTTGGCCAGGTCCAGCAGGCGCCCGGGGGTGCCCACGACCACGTCGACGCCCTTGGCCAGCGCCTCGATCTGCGGCTCGTAGGCGCGGCCGCCGTAGACGGTGAGGATGCGCCCGCCGCGCACGCGGCTGGCGGTGGTGAGGTCGCCGGCGACCTGGGTGGCCAGCTCGCGCGTGGGCACGATGACCAGGGCCTGCGGCTTGCCCGGCGCGGGCAGCGCGTCGTACGCGGGGTCGCCGGGCACGGCGGTGCGCTGCAGCAGCGGGATGCCGAAGCCGAGCGTCTTGCCGGTGCCGGTCTTGGCCTGGCCGATGATGTCGTGCCCCGACAGCGCCACCGGCAGCGTCATCGCCTGGATGGGGAAGGGGCTGGTGATGCCCGCGCCGGCCAGCGCGCGCACGATGCGCTCGTCGACGCCGTGCGCGGCGAAGCCGTCCTCGGGCCCGGGGGCCGCGGACGGGGTGGTGGGGGGCTGGGTGGTCTCGGGGGTCGCGGTGGACCCCGCTGCGTCGGTCATGCGTCTCCCGTGCGGGGCGGCGCCGCGTCCGGGCACCGGGCGCCCTGCGGGAGGGAGTGCCGAGAGGTTCGTCGGCGGCGCCCTGTCACGGGCTCGACCTGCGGTGCGGGGCCGCGGCGCGGCAGTCGGCAGCCGATCGCGACTGACGACCGGGCAACCCTGAACACGACCATGGTAACCGTCGGCCACGCGCGGCGACGCCGCGGGCGCGCCCGGAGGCGCTCCCGCGGCGTCGCGGCCCTGCTCGCGCAGGAGCCGGTGAGGGGGTCAGGACAGCCCGAAGCCGACCTTGCGCACCTCCGCGGCGCCGATGTCCACGTACCCCAGCGTCGAGGACGGCACCACCACGGTGCGCCCCTTCTCGTCCTTCAGCCGCAGCACGGTGCCCTCGCTGAGGGCCGTGGACACCGCGGCCGTGATCTCCTCGCTGGTCTGCGCCGACTCGAACACCAGCTCGCGCGCCACGTTCTGCACGCCGATCCGAACCTCCACCGCTGTCCCTCCCGGGTCGTCGATCGGGCCGGCACCGCCCGTGCTCGGGGGTGCGGTCGTCCAGCGAGGCTAGTCGGAGCGGCGCGGGGCGGCAGATCCGGTTCGCCGCCAGCGGACGGGGCACCGGGGCGGCGGGGCGCCGGGGTGGCACGCTGGGCGGGTGACCGACCGACGCCCCTCGCGCCGCGGGCTGCTGCTGGCCGGGGCCGCCGCGCTGGCCGGCGCGGGCTGCTCGGGCCCCGGGGACGCGCCCACCGGCGCCGCTTCCGCGGCGGCCCCCGCGTCCCCGCCGCCCCCGCCCGCCCCCGCGCCGACGCCCGCGACCCCGCCCGCCCCTGTGCTGCCGCCCGGGTTGACGGAGGCGGACCTGAGCGCGGGCGTGCTGCAGCGCCGGGTGCCGCAGGGCGGCGGCGGGGCGCTGGACGTCGTGCCGGGCTCGTCCCCGGCACCGGCCTCCGCGCGGGTGCGCAGCCTGCGCGTGGAGGTCGAGCGCGACCTGGCCGCCGCCGGCCTGGTGGACCCCGCGCGCTTCGCCGACTTCGCGCTCGGCGTGCTCAACGACCCCCGCGGCTGGGGCGCGGGGGGTGCGATGAGCTTCGCGCGCACCGACGGCGAGGCCGAGTTCCGCCTGGTGCTGGCCACCCCGGACACCTCCGCGGCGCTGTGCCGGCCGCTGCGCACCATGGGCACCCTGTCGTGCCGCACCGGGGACGCCGCGGTGCTCACCTGGTACCGGTGGGTCGAGGCGATCGCCGACTACGGCGAGGACCGCACCGGGTACCGCCAGTACGTCGTCAGCCACGAGGTGGGTCACCTGCTGGGCCACGGCCACGAGCCCAACCCCGGGGTCGGGCGGCGCGCGCCGGTGATGATGCAGCAGACCAAGGGCCTGGACGGGGCCCTGCCCAACCCCTGGCCGAACCCCTGAGCGAGCGCTGAGCGAGCGCTGAGCGACCTCTGAGCGCCACGGCGGCCCGACTCCGCGTCCGCCGGGCGCGGCGCGCCACCGGGCCCGCTCGCCGCCGCGGCAGTGGCAGGCTGCCGACGTGGAACCGCACGAGCTGCCCGCGCGCGCCGAGGAGGTCCTGGAGGTCGTCGAGGCGATCCCGGCCGGGCGCGTGCTGACCTACGGCGACGTCGGCGAGCTCGTCGGCGACCGCGGGCCGCGCTTCGTGGGCAACGTGCTGCGCCGCTTCGGCTCGCACGTGCCGTGGTGGCGGGTGCTGCGCGCCGACGGCAGCGCCGCGCCGCCGCTGGCGGCCCGGGCGGTGGGCCGCTGGCGGGCCGAGGGCGTGCCGCTGCGCCGCGACGACGCCGACCCCGTCCTGGTGCGCGTGGACCTGGCCGCCGCCCGCTGGGACGCCGCGGGCCTGGAGGTCCCCGCGGGTCTCCCGGGCGGTGCGCGGTGAGGGCGGTGGCCGGGCCCGGGGCGTGTCGGAGGGCCGTGGTGGTGTGGCGCACGTGCTGACGGGGGGTGCGGGCGGCGGGGTCCGCGACGGCGGGGGTGCCGCGGGCGGGCCCGGTGCCGAGGACGGGCCCGGTGCCGCTGCCGCCCCGCCGGAGCCGGTGGTGCCGCTGCTGCGCCGCGCGCCGCGCGCGGGCCCGGTGCACCCCGAGCTGGACCCCGCGCAGCGCGCCGTCGCGGCCACCCGCCCGGGCAGCGGGCCGCTGGTGCTGCGCGGCGCGCCGGGCACGGGCCGCACCACCGCGCTGCGCGCCCTGGTGGCCGCCCGGGTCGAGCGCGACGGGCTGGCCCCGGACCGGGTGCTCGTGCTGGCGCCGGGCCGCCGCGAGGCCGGCGCCCTGCGCGACGAGCTGTCCCTGGCGCTGCGCCGCACGGTGGGGCAGCCGGCGGCGCGCACGCCGCAGTCGTACGCGTTCGGGCTGCTGCGCGCGGTGCACGCGCACCGCGGGGACCCGCCGCCGCGGCTGATCCCCGGTGCGGAGCAGGACTCCATCCTCGCCGAGCTGCTGCAGGGCCACCTGGAGGCGGGCGCCGAGGTGGACGACGAGGCGGGCGCGCGGACGGGCGACGAGGTGGCCGGGGCGTTCGCGGCCGCGCTGCGCGCGGCGGGGCGCGGCGGTGCGGTGCGCGCCCCGCGGTGGCCCTCGGACGTGCCGCGCGAGGCGTGGGGGCTGCGCAGCTTCCGCAACGAGCTGCGCGACCTGCTCGCGCGCGCCGTCGAGCGCGGGCTGGGTCCGGAGGACCTGGCCGAGCTGGGGGCGCGGCACGGCCGCCCGGAGTGGGTGGCCGCGGCCTCCGTGCTGGCGGAGTACGCGGGCGTGACGACCTTCGACCCCGCCCGCGCCAACGCCTACGACCCCGCCGCCGTCCTCGACGAGGCGGTGGCGCAGCTGACGGGCACCCCCGGGGCGCTGGCCGCCGAGCGCGACCGCTGGCAGCTGGTCGCCGTGGACGACGCGCACGAGCTGTCCGAGGCGGGCCTGCGCCTGGTGGAGGCGGTCGCCGGCGGCGGGCGCGACCTGCTGCTCGTCACCGACCCGGACTCGGTGACGCAGGGCTTCCGCGGCGCCGACGCCCTGGCGGCCTCGGCGCTCGCGGACCGCTTCGGCGCCGCGGACGGCGGCCCGGCGGCGACGGTGGTGCTGGGCACCGTGCACCGCCAGCAGCCGCAGGTGCGCGCGGTGGCCTCCGCCGTGGCCGCGCGCATCGGCGCCCTCGGCGGCGCCCCGCAGCGCGCGGCGCGACCGGGCAGGGCGCCCGGTGCCGGGCCGGTGCCCGGCGGGGTGGAGGTGGCGGTGCTGCCCTCGCCCACCGGGGAGGCGGCCTGGATCGCCCAGCGGCTGCGCCGCCGGCACCTGCTGGACGGGGTGCCGTGGTCGGCGATGGCGGTGGTGGTGCGCTCGGCGGGCCGCACCGCGGCGCTGCGGCGCGGCCTGGTGGCCGCCGGGGTGCCGCTGGCGGTGCCGCAGGCGGAGGTGCCCGTGCGCGACGAGCCGGCCGTGCGCCCGCTGCTGGCGGCGCTGGGGGCGGTGCTGCGCCCGGCGTCGTTCACCGCGGAGGTGGCGCGCGAGCTCGTCACCTCCCCGCTGGGCGGGGCGGACGTGGTGGCGCTGCGCCGGCTGCGCCAGCGCTTGCGCCGCGCCGAGCTCGCCGCCGGCGGCGGCCGCACCGGTGACGCGGTGCTGGCCTCCGCGCTGGCCGGGGTGCTCGCCGGCGACCCGGCGGGCGGCGACCCGGCCGGTGGCGACCCGGCCGGTGACGGCCCGGCCGCCGCGGACCGGGCGCTGCTGGCCGGCGACGACGAGGCGCTGGGCCCGGCGCAGCGGCTGGCGGCGGTGCTGCGGGCCGGGCGGGCCGCCGTGCTCGCGCCGGACGCCGACGTCGAGCGGGTGCTGTGGGCGCTGTGGGAGGCCGCCGGCCTGGGACCGCGCTGGCAGCGCGCCGCGCTGGCGCGCGGGGCCTCCGCGCGCGCCGAGGCGGCCCGCGCGGACCGCGACCTGGACGCCGTGCTGGCCCTGTTCGAGGCGGCCGGCCGGTTCGTGGACCGCTTCCCGGGCGTCGGCGGTGCCGAGCGCTTCCTGGACCAGCTGCTCTCGGAGGAGGTGCCCGAGGACACCCTGGCCGAGCGCGCCCCGGAGACCGGCGCGGTGACCCTGACCACCCCGCAGGGGGCCGTGGGCCGCGAGTGGGACCTCGTCGTGGTGGCCGGCGTGCAGGAGGGCGTGTGGCCGGACCTGCGCCTGCGCGGCTCGGTGCTGGGCGCGCAGGCGCTGGTGGACGTCCTGCAGGGCCGCGCCGCCGACGCCCCGGGGGCGCGCCGCGCCGTCCTGGAGGACGAGCTGCGGCTGTTCCACGTGGCGGTCTCCCGCGCCCGCGACGAGCTGGTGGTCACGGCGGTGCGCACCGAGGACGAGCGGCCCTCGGCGTTCCTGGACCTCGTCGACGCCGCCGTCCGCCCGGCGGGTGCCGCGCCGGAGCTGGACGAGGAGGGCGAGCGGCCCCTGGCGCCGGTGCCGCGGCCGCTGTCGCTGCCGGCCCTGGTGGCGCGGCTGCGGCAGGTGGTGTGCGCCCCCGGGGGCGTCGAGCCGCCCGCGCGCCGCGCCGCGGCCGCCGCGCAGCTGGCCCGGCTGGCCGCCGTCGGCGTGCCCGGCGCGGATCCGGACGACTGGTACGGCGTGGACGAGCTCACCGACGACGGCCCGCTGGGCGCCGGCGCCGCGCCCGTGCCGGTCTCGCCCTCGCGGGTGGAGGTCTTCGAGCGCTGCGGCCTGCGCTGGCTGCTGGACTCCTCCGGCGCCCGCCCGCGCGCCTCGGGCGCGCAGGCGCTGGGCGAGCTCGTGCACCGCGTCGCCGCCGAGGCGCCGGGCGCCGACGCCGCGGAGCTGCACCGCCGCCTGGACCTGCGGTGGCCCGCGCTGGGCCTGCCCGACGGCTGGGTCACCTCCCGGCTGCGCGCCCGCGCCGAGGCGATGCTGGTGAAGCTGGCCGAGTACCACCGGCGCGCGGCCGAGGAGGGCCGCGAGCTCGTGGCGGTCGAGCAGGACGTCGAGCTGGTGGTGGGCGGGGCGCGGGTGCGCGCGCGGGTGGACCGCCTCGAGCGCGACGAGCTCGGCCGGGCGGTGGTGGTGGACCTGAAGACCGGCGCCACCGCGCCCTCGAAGGGGGAGCTGGCCCGCCACCCGCAGCTGGGCGTGTACCAGCTGCTCGCGCAGGAGGGCGCGTTCGCGCCGCGCGCCGCCGGCACCGGCGGTGCCGTCCTGGTGCAGCTGGGCAGCGCGCACCGCGGCGTCGCGGTGCAGCGCCAGGAGGCGCTGGACGCCGACGAGGACCCGCGCTGGGCGGCGGACCTGCTGGCGCGCACCGCCGAGGGGATGGCCGCGCCGGTGTTCGAGGCGGTCGTGGGGGAGCACTGCTCGTCCTGCCCGGTGCGCAGCAGCTGCCCCGCCCAGGACACCGGCCGCAGCGTGTGCGAGGAGGGCCTGTGACGGGCACGACGACCGGGCTGCCGGGACGGCCCCCGGGGGAGCCGCCGGGCGGGGCGCCGGGCGGACCCCCGGTCGCGCCGGCGCGGCGCGCGCCGCGGCTGGGCGCGGTGGAGATCGCCGAGCGGCTGGGCCGGCCGCGGCCCACGCCGGAGCAGGTCGCCGTCGTCGAGGCGCCCGTGGAGCCCCTGCTCGTCGTGGCCGGCGCCGGGTCGGGCAAGACCGAGACGATGTCCGCGCGCGTGGTGTGGCTGGTGGCCAACGGCCTCGTCGCCCCCCACGACGTCCTGGGGCTGACCTTCACCCGCAAGGCCGCCGGCGAGCTGGCCGAGCGGGTCCGCCGGCGGCTGCGGGCCCTGCGCGCCCACGGCCTGGGCGTCCCGACCACGGGCGGCGGTGCGGGCGGCGGGCGCGGTGACGGCCTCGCCGACGGCGATCCGGTGGTGTCGACCTACCACGCCTACGCCGCGTCGCTGGTGCTCGACCACGGGCTGCGCCTGGGCGTGGAACCGCGCTCGGCGGTGCTCTCGGAGGCCGGGGCCTGGCAGCTGGCCTCGGAGGTGGTGGAGAGCTGGCGCGGGGACCTGCCCGGCGTGGAGGTGGCGCCCTCGACGCTGACCGCGGCGCTGCTGCAGCTGTCCGCCGAGTGCGCCGAGCACCTGGTCGAGCCTGGCGAGGTGGAGCGCTTCGTCGACGCGTTCGAGGAGCGGGTGCTCGCCCTGCCCCGCGACGCCCGCGCGGTGGCCAGGCTGGGCGCGCACGTGCCCGGCGAGCCGTTCGCCGAGGTGCGCAGGGTGCTGGCCGCGCAGCGGGCCCGGCGCGCCCTGGTGCCGCTGCTGCGCGAGCACGCGCGCCGCAAGCGTGAGGCGGAGCTGCTCGACTTCGGCGACCAGGTGCAGCTCGCGGCGCGCCTGGCGCGGGAGGTGCCCGCCGTGCCGGCCGCCGAGCGCGCCGCGCACCGCGTGGTGCTGCTCGACGAGTACCAGGACACCAGCTGGGCGCAGCTGGAGCTGCTGAGCGCCCTCTTCGGCGAGGGGCACCCGGTGACGGCGGTGGGGGACCCGCACCAGGCGATCTACGGCTGGCGCGGCGCCGGGGCCGGCAACCTGGGCGGCTTCCCGGTGCGCTTCCCGCGCGCCGACGGCTCCCCGGCACCGGTGGCGCCGCTGGCCACGAGCTGGCGCAACGACGAGGCGGTGCTCGCCGCCGCCGGCGCGGTGGCCGCACCGCTGGTGGCGGGCGCGGGCGCCGCGGTGGTGCGCCTGCGCGCGCACCCGGGCGCGGGCACCGGCCGGGTGCGCACCGCCTTCGCCGCCACGCTCGAGGAGGAGGCCGCGGAGGTGGCGGCGCGGCTGGCGGAGGTGTGGCGCGCGGACTCCGAGCGCCTGGCCGCCGAGCGCCGCGCGCCGGGCGCCCCGCCGCGCCCGCGGCGCACCGCGGCGGTGCTGTGCCGCCGGCGCAGCTGGTTCCCGGTGCTGCACCGGGCGCTGCGCGACGCCGGGCTGCCGGTGCGGGTCGTCGGCCTGGGCGGCCTGCTGTCCACCCCCGAGGTCGTCGACGTGGTCGCCGCGCTGCACGTGCTGCACGACCCCGCCCGCGGCGACCACCTCGCGCGGCTGCTGACGGGCGCCCGCTGGCGGCTGGGCCCGCGGGACCTGGCGGCGCTGGGGGCGTGGGCGCGGCACCTGCAGCGCCTGCGCGGCGGCCGCGACGGGGACGGCGAGGGGGACGGCGACGGGGACGGCGAGGGGGACGGCGGGCACGACGGGCGGGCCCGGCGCACCGGCGGCGCGGCGCGGGGCCGGGCGGCGGTGGTCCTGCCCGACGAGGCGGAGGACGCCAGCCTGGTCGAGGCCCTGGACGAGCTGCCGCCGCCGGGGTGGCGCGACCGGGACGGGCGGGGCCTGTCGCCGCGCGCGCACGCGCGCCTGCAGCGCCTGGCCGGGGTGCTGCGGCACCTGCGCGGGCGCACCCGCCTGCCGGTGCCGGAGCTGGTGGGCGAGGTGGAGCGCGCGCTGCTGCTGGACGTGGAGGTCGCCGCCCGCCCGGGCAGCTCCCCGGCCACCGCGCGCGCCGACCTGGACGCCCTGGCGGACGCGGCGGCCTCGTTCGCCGCGGCGGCGCGCACGCCGGGCCTGGGCGGGTTCCTGGCGTGGCTGGACGCCGCGGACGCGCGCGAGCGCGGCCTGGCGCCGGGGTCGGTGGACGTGGCCGCGGACGCGGTGCAGCTGCTGACCGTGCACGCCGCCAAGGGCCTGGAGTGGGACGTGGTGGCGGTGCCGGGCCTGGTGGAGGGCGTCTTCCCCGCGGGCGGGGAGACGTCCTCGGGCTGGCTCAGCGGCCCGGGGGTGCTGCCGTACCCGCTGCGCGGCGACCGCGACCACCTGCCGGTGCTCGACGTGGACGGCGCGGGCACCCAGAAGGAGCTGGACGTCGAGCGCGAGCGCTTCCGCGCGGCGTGCGGGCGGCACGAGCTGGACGAGGAGCGGCGCCTGGCGTACGTGGCGTTCACCCGCGCGCGCCACGAGCTGCTGCTCAGCGGCGCCCGCTGGGACGACGCCACCGCCCCGCGCGAGCCGTCGCGCTTCCTGCGGGAGGTGCTCGACGCCCCCGGCCTGCCGGGCCTGGTGAGCCTGCCGCCCTCGCCCGTCCCGCCGCCGGGCACGCCGAACCCGCGCACGGCGGTGCCGCAGCGGGTGGTGTGGCCGGTGGACCCGCTGGCGGCGCGGCGCGGGGAGGTCGAGGCGGGGGCGCGCGCGGTGCGCGGGGCCGCCGCGCTGCTCGCCGCCGGCGCGGACCCCCTCGCGGTGCTCGGCGCGGACCCCCTCGCGGTGCCCGGCGCGGACCCCGGTGAGGACCCCGCCGGGGCGCCGGACGAGGAGGCGGCCGGCTGGGCGCAGCAGGTGGACCTGCTGCTGGCCGAGCGGGCCGCGGCCGGCACCGGCGGCGGGGTGCTGCTGCCCTCGCACCTGTCGGCCTCGCGGCTGGTGGCCCTGGCCCGCGACCGCGACGCGCTGGCGCTGCAGCTGCGCCGGCCGGTGCCGCTGGAGCCGCGCCCGGCCGCGCGCCGCGGCACCGCGTTCCACGCCTGGCTGGAGCACCGGTTCACCGCGAGCCCGCTGCTGGACCCGGTGGACCTGCCCGGCGCGGCCGACGAGGACGCCGCCGACGACCGCGAGCTGGAGGCGCTCAAGCGCGGCTTCCTGGCCAGCGAGTGGGCCGGGCGCGACCCGGTGGCGGTGGAGGTGGCGGTGGAGACGCCGGTGGCCGGCGTCGCGGTGCGCGGGCGCATCGACGCGGTCTTCCGCTCCACGGGCCCGGACGGGCGCGAGCGCTGGGACGTCGTGGACTGGAAGACGGGGCGCCCGCCGGTGGGCGCGGCGGCGCGGGCGCGCGACGTGCAGCTCGCGGTGTACCGGCTGGCGTGGTCGCGCTGGCGCTCGGTGCCGCTGGAGGACGTCAGCGCGGCGTTCTTCCACCCCGCCGCGGGCACGACGGTGCGCCCGGTGGACCTGCTGGGCGCCGCGGACCTGGAGGCGCTGGTGACGTCGGTGCCGCTGACGGACCGGGAGGTGTGAGCCGCCGGCCCCGGTGCCCCGGCCCCCCGGCGCCCTCAGAGGGTCAGGTCCACCACCACGGCCCGGTGGTCGCTGCCGCCCACGCGCTCCACGCGCCCGCTGGCGCCGCCGTGCAGCCCGTCGGCCAGGGCGTGGTCGAGCTGCACGCGCGGGGCGGGGGAGGGGAACGTGGCCCCGGCCACCAGCGGCCGCCACGGCAGCGCGCGGGTGACGACGCCGGGCGGCAGGTTCAGGTCGCCCAGCAGCACCAGCGGCCGCGGCAGGTCCGCCGCCCACCGGCGCACCTCGCGCAGCTGGCCCACGGCGCGCAGCGGCGAGAACGACAGGTGGGTGCCCAGCACGGTGACCGGCCGCGAGCCGGTCGTGCCGGGGGCGCGGGCGTCGACGACGGCGGCGAGCACGGCGCGCGGCTCGTCGGGCACCAGGCGCAGCCGCTTGCCGGCCCCGGGCGGCAGCACCAGCGGCAGCCGCGCCGCGCTGCCGCCCATGCGCAGCTCGCGCCACTCCAGCACGGGCAGCCGCGACAGCAGCGCCACGCCGTAGGAGGGCTCGCCGGGCACGGTGGCCCGCGCGGGCCGGAAGGTGTCGGGGGAGCCGGGGGTGCCGTGGACGGTGGCGGCGAAGCGCGCGCCGGCGCGGGTGACGCCGCAGGCGCGGGCGAGGACCGCGGTCTGGTCGGTGCCGCCGCTGCGGGGCAGCAGGTGGTCGACCTCCTGCACGGCGACGACGTCGGCGCCCAGGGCGGCCACGGCGGCGGCGAGGCGGTCGGTGTCGATCCGGCCGGTGGTCAGGTCGCGCCCGGAGGCGGCGTTGACGGACGCGATGCGCAGGTGCCGCGGGTCGGTGCTCAGCTCAGATCCCCAGGGGCACGGCGTCGGCGTGGGCGTCGAGGTCGTCGAGCATCCGCCGGGCGTCCTCGACGATCTCCTCGTCCTCGGTGCGCAGGCCCAGCAGCAGCCAGCGGGCCAGGGCCAGCTCGCCGGCCAGGCGGGCGCGCACGAGCAGGTCGGGGTCCAGGGGGTCGTGGCGGGCGTGGGCGTACGCCTCGAGCACGGACTCCAGCGCGTCGGGGTCGGCGCCCACGGCCAGCCAGGCGAAGTCGTCGGCGGGGTCGGCGACCCGGGCGTCCACCCAGCCGGTGATGCCGGTGAGCGCGCGGCCGTCGGTGCGCACGTGCTCGCCCACGAGGTCGCCGTGCACGGGGGTGGCGGCGAAGCGCCAGCGGGCGACGTCCTCCATGAGCACCTCCCAGCGGGTCAGCAGCCGCGGCGGCACGTGCCCGGTGGCGGCGGCGCGGTCCAGCTCGGACAGGCGCCGGCGGCGGTACTCCTCCGCGTCGTAGACGGGCACGCCGGCGTCGGCGAAGACGGCGACGTCGACCTGGTGCAGGGCGGCCAGGCCGGTGCCCACGGAGCGGGCCAGGCCGGGGCCGGGGCGCAGGTCCTCCGGGTGCAGGGGCTCGCCGGGCAGCTCGGGGGAGACCACGCAGCGCCCGCCGTCGGGCAGCACGACGCTGCCGGCGGCGCGGGGCACCGCGAACGGCAGCGGCTCGTGCAGCGCGGACAGCAGCTCCTGCTCGGCGTCGAGGGCGGCGGCGGCCGCGGGGCGGCGGGGGGCGCGGGCGGTGAAGCGGCGCCCGGCGGCGTCGAGCAGGACGGCGACGTCGAAGTCGGCGCCGTCGTCGCCGGCGGGGCCCGCGGCGACGACCTCGAGGCCGGGCACGGCGGCGGTGGAGAGGGCGGCGAGGACCTGGGGCGAGCGGGCGGGCACGGGGGCAACGGTAGAGCGCGCGCCCGTCCGTAGGGTGGAGCGGTGACCTCCCACGCCGTCGCCGCCGCCCCGAACGGACCGGGGAAGGTGGCCCTGCCGTCCCCGCCGCTGCGCGACCTGGCCCTGTCCCGCCAGCGGCTGGACCGCGCCGGCGCCCGCCGCGCCGAGCCGGGGCTGCTGGAGCGCCTGTGGGCGCAGCCGTCCACGCGGGTGCTGCGGGTGCACGCCGGCCGCGCGCCGGTGGTGCGCACCGCGCGGGGCCTGCAGCTGGTGCTGCGCGCGCCGGGGGAGGTGCCCGCGCCCGGGGAGCACGACCTGCTGCTGTACCTGGGCGCGGACGGCGCGGAGGAGTTCGTGGCGGTGGTCTCCGCGGACGCGGAGCCGGAGGTCGTGGACGGCGCGGCGGGCGACGAGGAGTGGCGGGGCCTGCGGGAGGTGGGCGACGTCCTGGACGACCGGGACGCCGGCCTGCTCACCGAGGCGGTCTCGATGGGCAACTGGCACGCGGTGACGCGCTTCTCCCCGCGCACGGGGGAGCCGCTGACGGCGGCGTCGGCGGGCTGGGTGAAGGCCGAGCCCGGCGGCAAGGAGCACTTCCCCCGCACCGACGCCGCCGTGATCATGGCGGTGGTCGACCCGGCCGACCGGCTGCTGCTGGGCCACCAGCCGGTGTGGCCGGCCAACCGGTACTCGGTGCTGGCCGGCTTCGTGGAGCCCGGGGAGTGCTTCGAGGACACCGTGCGCCGGGAGGTGCTGGAGGAGGCCGGCGTCGTCGTGGGCGCCGACGCGGAGGACGTGCGCTACCTGGGCAGCCAGCCGTGGCCGTTCCCCGCCTCGCTCATGGTGGGCTTCGCCGCGCGCGCGGTGACCACGGACATCCGGGTCGACGGCGAGGAGATCGCCCTGGCGCGCTGGTTCACCCGCGACGAGCTGGCGCAGGAGGTGCGCGCGGGGCGGGTGCTGCCGCCGCCGGGGGTGTCCATCGCCCGCCGCCTCATCGAGGCGTGGTTCGGCGGCCCGCTGCCGGTGCCGGGGGACGACTCCTGGGCGTGAGCGCGCCGCGGGGCCGGGCGCCGCGGGGCCGGCGCGCGGCTCAGCCGCGCACCAGCTCCGCGGGGTGGCGCGGGTCCTCGCAGCGCAGCACCGCGTCGGCCCGCTGCAGCGGCGCGGACTCCGCCAGGTAGCGGTGCCAGGCGCCCAGGACGCGCCCGGCGTCCTCGGCGGGCACCCGCCGGCGCACCGCCGCGTCGGAGGTGCTCAGGTGCACCACCGCGTCGAGGCCGCGCCGCAGGTCCTCGCGCAGCAGGAAGGGCCCGGCCAGGACGAGGACGGCGTCGTCGGGCACGGCCTCGCGCGGGGCGCGCGAGGCCCGGTCGGTGGCGGGGTCGTACAGCGAGGGCACCCAGCGCCGCCCGGTGGGCTCGCCCAGGGGGTCCAGGACCTCGCGGTGCAGGCCCGCCACGTCCAGCCAGGAGTCGTGGAAGGCGTCGGGGTCGTCGCGGCCGTGCTCCAGGCGCAGCGAGCGCGGGCGCCAGAAGCCGCTCCAGGACGTCACGAGCACCGGGCGGGCCCGCTCGCGCAGCGCGTCGGCCAGGGCGCGGGCGTACCAGGAGGTGTCGGCGTCCACGGCGCCGTCCACGCCGACGCGCGCCCCGGCGGGCAGCGACGCGGCCCACCGCCCCGCGAACTCCGCGGGGCCGGTGGGCCGGTAGGTGGTGCTGCTCGCCACGCTCAGGCGCTCAGGCGCGCCTTGACCTCGGCGACGGAGGGGTTGGTGGCGGCGGAGCCGTCGGGGAAGAGCAGGGTGGGCACGGTCTGGTTGCCGCCGTTGACGCTCATCACGTACTCGGCCGCGTCCGGGACCTCCTCGATGTTGACCTCGGAGTAGCTGATGCCCTCGCGGTCCATCTGCGACTTCAGGCGGCGGCAGTACCCGCACCAGGTGGTGGTGAACATGGTGACGCGGCCCGCGGCCGGCGCCTCGATGGTCGACACTGCTGCTCCTCCTCGCGCGCGGGTGCTTCCCGCTCTCCCGGGCTGCAACGGCGGAGCCCCCGCCTCTCTTCCCCGCCCGGCGTCCACACCCGCCGGGGCGGGCGCGCCCCGGCTGTCGGCCGCGCTTGAGAGGATGGGCCCCGCCATGACGACCGCACCCGGCCTCCGCCCCGCCGCCCCGTCCGCCGACGCCGTGCTCGAGGGCCTCGACCCCGAGCAGCGCCAGGTGGCCACCACCCTCGAGGGTCCCGTGTGCGTGCTGGCCGGTGCCGGCACCGGCAAGACGCGCGCGATCACCCACCGCATCGCCTACGGCGTGCACTCGGGGACCTACGTGCCCAACCGGGTGCTGGCGGTGACCTTCACGGCGCGCGCGGCGGGGGAGATGCGCACGCGGCTGCGCGAGCTGGGCGTGGCCGGCGTGCAGGCGCGCACCTTCCACGCGGCGGCGCTGCGCCAGCTGCAGTTCTTCTGGCCGCAGGCCGTCGGCGGCACCCTGCCCAACCTCGCCGAGCACAAGGCGCCCCTGGTGGCCGACGCGTGCAACCGGCTGCGGCTGCCCTCGGACCGGGCCCGGGTGCGCGACCTCGCCGCCGAGGTGGAGTGGACCAAGGTCATGCTCGTCGACCCCGACGACTACGTCGCCGCCGCCACCCGCGCCGGCCGCGGCGAGCCCGGCGGGCTGGACCTGGCCACGGTCGCGCGGGTGGTGCGCACCTACGAGGAGGTCAAGACCGACCGCGCCCTCATCGACTTCGAGGACGTGCTGCTGCTGACCGCCGGCATCCTCGACGAGCGCCCCGAGGTCGCCGCCACCGTGCGCCAGCAGTACCGGCACTTCGTCGTCGACGAGTACCAGGACGTCTCCCCGCTGCAGCAGCGCCTGCTGGACCTGTGGCTGGGCGAGCGCGAGGACCTGTGCGTCGTCGGCGACGCCAGCCAGACGATCTACTCCTTCGCCGGCGCCACCCCCGAGCACCTGCTGGACTTCCCCCGCCGCCACCCCGGGGCCACCGTGGTGCGCCTGGTGCGCGACTACCGCTCCACCCCCGAGGTGGTGGGCCTGGCCAACTCGCTGCTGTCGATGGCCTCCGGCCGCCACGCCCGCGCCCGCCTGGAGCTGATCGCCCAGCGCCCCCCGGGCCCGGCGCCCACCTTCACCGCCTACGACGACGACGTCGCCGAGGCCTCCGGCGTGGCCGCGCGCATCGCCGCGGAGGTCCGCGCCGGGCGCAGCGCCAAGGACGTCGCGGTGCTCTTCCGCACCAACGGGCAGTCGCAGGCGCTGGAGTCGGCGCTGGCCGACGCCGGCGTGGGGTACGTGGTGCGCGGCGGGGAGCGCTTCTTCTCCCGCAAGGAGGTCCGCGACGCGATCGTGCTGCTGCGCGGGGCCACGCGCGCTGCGCTGCCCGGGCACGACCTGGGCGCCGAGACGCGCGCGGTGCTGACCTCCGCGGGCTGGTCGGAGTCCCCGCCGAGCCCGGGCGGCGCGGTGCGCGAGCGCTGGGAGTCGCTGCAGGCGCTGGTGGTGCTGGCCGACGAGCTGGCCGCCGCGCGCCCGGGCGCCCAGCTCGCCGACCTCGTCGAGGAGGTCACCGAGCGCGCCGCGGCCCAGCACGCCCCCACGGTCGACGGCGTGACGCTGGCCTCCTTCCACGCCGCCAAGGGCCTGGAGTGGGACGTCGTGCACCTGGTGGGCGTCAGCGAGGGGCTGCTGCCGATCTCCTTCGCCGAGACCCCCGACGAGGTCGAGGAGGAGCGCCGGCTGCTGTACGTGGGCGTCACGCGCGCCCGCGAGGCCGTGCACGTCTCCTGGGCGAACGCGCGCACCCCCGGCGGCCGCGCCACCCGCAAGCCCTCCCGGTTCCTGGACAACCTGCGCCCGGACAGCACCGGCGGTGCCGGCGCGCGCGGGCGCAGCTCCTCCGCGCGCCCGGCGCGGCGCTCGGGGCCGGTGCTGTGCCGGGTGTGCGGGGCGTCGCTGACGGCGGCGGTGGAGCGCAAGCTGGGCCGCTGCGCGGACTGCCCCTCCAGCTACGACGAGGCGGTGTACGAGCGCCTGCGCGAGTGGCGCGCCGGCACCAGCCGCGCGGCGTCGGTGCCGGCGTACGTGGTGTTCACCGACGCCACCCTCACCGCCATCGCCGAGGCGATGCCGCGGGACACCGCCGCGCTGGCGCGCATCCCGGGCGTGGGCCCGGCGAAGCTGGAGAAGTACGGCGACGACGTCCTGGCGGTCCTCACCGCGGACTGAGGTGATCGGGAGCCGTTGCGCCGCAAGGGTTCCCGCTCCCGCCGCGGGTCGGCGGGGAACCGGTTCCGCCCTGGGCGGAAAAAACCGTTGTGGCGCCCGAGGGGGTGCCCCTACAGTCGGATCACGACACCGCGCGGGACACCGCGCACGACCGCGAGCAGCGGAGGGGAGGGCGGCACCGATGGAGAGCACCACGATCGCGAACGTCGACGCGCGCACCGCGTTCGACGCGACGCCCGCCGCCCCGTGCCGTTCCGCCGTCTGGGGACGCGGCCACGGCTCCACCCGGGTCATGACCACGGGTGGAGTGCGCCTGGACGCCCTCGCCGCGCAGCTGCGCGGCGGCGTGGAGGCCTACCGCTTCCGCGGCAAGGCCATCACCACCGGCTCCGCCCCTCGCACCACCGTCCCGTCCTCGGGGACCTCGCCCACGAGTCCACCGGTCTAACCACCAGACCGGCGCTCTCTGGCCGCGGACCCCGACACCTCGGGTCCGCGGCCTTTCTGCGTCTGCGGGCTCTCCTGACCGGCAGGACCACCGCCCCGCAGAGAACCCAGAGAGATGACCGTGCGCACCACCGCGACCCGCCACCGCCCGCAGGCCCAGCACGCCCAGCAGCAGACCCGTCACCAGCCCGTTCGAGACGACGAGGAGGTGAGCGGCGTGCAGCGCCGCCACGCGCCCGACCCCCTGCCCTGCCGCCGCTACGACTCCGAGCTCTGGTTCGCCGAGTCGCCGGACGACGTGGAGCTGGCCAAGTCGCTGTGCAGCGACTGCCCGCTGCAGGACGCCTGCCTCGCGGGGGCCCTCGAGCGCGGCGAGCCGTGGGGCGTGTGGGGCGGCCAGCTCGTGCTCGCCGGGGTCGTCGTGCCCCGCAAGCGCCCCCGGGGCCGTCCGCGCAAGCACCCCGTCGCCGCGTGAGCACCGCGCGCGGCACCGCGCCCGGCACCGCGATCAGCACCGTGAGCAGCACCCGCACCACCACCGCACCAGCAACCGCGATCCCCCGGAGGGACGAAGTGTCGTACGTCGAGGAAGCCCTGTACCGAGAACGCCTGGCCGAGGCGCACCGCGCCGCCGAGCGCGCCCGCGTCGTGCGCGCCCTGCGGGCCCGCCGGCGCGCGGAGGTCGCCGCGCGCCGGGCCGAGCGCCTGGCCCAGCGCGCCGAGGCCGCCGGCGCCGCCGTCGGCGCCCCGGTGCTCACCGCCTGAACGGGCCACCGCCTGGACGGGCCACCGCCGCGGTGACCGGCCCCGCCCCGCGGGGCGGTCGCCGCGGCGGCTGCTCAGCCGGCGTCCACCGGCAGGTCCAGGCACCCGCACTGCGGGTGCGGGGCCCAGCGCCGCTGCTGCACCAGCCCCTCGGGCAGCAGCAGCTCCAGCGTCGCGCCGAGCGCGGCGGGCCGGCCGCCGTCCAGGTGCGCCAGCACCTGCAGCGCCGCCAGACCGGCCACGGCAGAGGCGGTGGCCGTCTCCTCCGCGCCCGCGGCGCCGCCGCGGGCGAAGCGGTCCAGCACCCCGGGCCAGCCGGGGTCGGCGTCGGTGCGGTGCAGGTCCAGGCACCGCAGGCACGGCGTCGTGCCCGGCAGCACCAGCGGCCCCACGAGCGCGTCGGTGTCGCGCAGCACCACCGACAGGTGCGGCACGCCCTCGGCGACCAGGCCGTCGGCGGCCACCGCGTCGGCGGCGTGGTGGTCCACCAGCACCACCACGTCGGCGCGCTGCGGGGCCGGTGCCGCCGCGCCCGGGCGCAGCCGCTCCGCCAGGCGCCGCGCGCGGCGCTGCACGACCGCGCCCCGGGGCAGGCCCACCTCCTCCGGGTGCGCCCCGGCCACCGCGGCGTCCGCGGCCGTCACCGGGCCGGCGTCCTCGCCCAGCAGACCGCCCACGCCCGCGGCCGCCAGCACCGACAGCAGCGCGGCACCGGTGCGCCCGCAGCCCGCCACCGCCACCGACGCCGCCGCGCGCCCGGCCAGGCGGGCCCCGGCGGCCGGGCCGGCGGGGTCGTACGCGGCCCACGCCGCGGCGTCCGGCCCCCACGCGGCCGTGGCCGGCGCGGTGGCCAGCGCGTCCGCGCCCGAGCGCACCCGGCCCGCGGGCACCGCGCCCACCGCCACCAGGTCGTCCAGGACCCGCTGGGCCCGGCGCGCGGACGCCCCGTCGTGCTCGCGCGCCAGCAGCACCGCCAGGTCGGCCTCCGCGAGGGGACCGGCGACGCTGCCGCTGCGCGGGGAGGAGCCCACCTGCAGGCGCCCGCCGGGGCGGCGGGCCAGGGGCAGGCCCCTCGGGCTGCTGGTGGGGGCGGGAGCGGACCGGGGGGCGGGCACGGGGCCACCCTGCCCCAGCCGCCGCCCGGGAGGGCGCCGTCGTCCACAGCCGGGACGTCCCGGCGGCCCCGCCTCGCAGGACCCGCCTCGGAGGACCCGCCTCAGGAGGCCTTGCCGAGGATCCGGTTCAGGTTGGTGCCGCACACGGGGCACTGGCCCTTGGCCATCCGGCGGCCGTTGGTCTCCACGACCCGGCCCTCCGCCTCGCGCTTCTCCTTGCACTTCACGCAGTAGAACTCGCCCTGGTAGGTCTCGGCGTCGGCCACGGTGCGCCTCCTGGGAGCGTCGCGGGCCACCGGTCCCTCCGGCGGCCCCCACCGCATGGTGCCCCCACCCCGCCGCGCGGGCGCGCCGGAGCCGCCGCGCGGCTGCCCGGCCCCCGCGGACCCCTCCCCAGGGAGGGGCGCGCACGGTACCGTGCCCGCGTGAGGGCCGACCAGGCGGGGCCAGCGGACGGTGCCGTGGTCACGGTCACCGGCGGGTCCGGTCGCGCCCTGGAGCCGCAGCCCGCCGGCGCGCCGCCCGGCGCCGCGCCGGCCGTGGACGTGCGGCGCAGCCGCCGCCGCTCGCGCACCGTGTCCGCCTACCGCGACGGCGACCGCACGGTCGTGCTGATCCCGGCGCGCTTCTCCCGCGCCGAGGAGCGCGAGTGGGTCGAGCGCATGGTCTCCCGCCTGGACGCCGCTGACCGGCGCCGCAACCCCGGCGAGCAGGACCTGCTGGAGCGCGCCCTCGAGCTCTCGCGCCGCCACCTGGACGACCTCGCGCGCCCCGCCTCGGTGACCTGGGTCGAGAACCAGCAGCACCGCTGGGGCTCGTGCACCCCGGCGGACGCCAGCATCCGGCTGTCCACCCGCCTGCAGGGCGTGCCCGGCTGGGTCCTGGACTACGTGCTGCTGCACGAGCTGGCGCACCTGATCGTGCCCACGCACTCCAGCTCCTTCTGGCGGCTGCTGGAGGCCTACCCGCGCACCGAGCGGGCCCGCGGCTTCCTCGCCGGCCTGGACCACGCCGCCGGCCGCGACCCCGCCGCCGGCGCCGAGGACGACGCGGAGGACGAGGCGCCCGCCGACGCGCCGGCCGCCGCGCGCGAGGCCGACGACGTCGTCGGCGCCGACGACGTGCCGGGCGCCGACGACGTGGACGAGCTGGACGCGGCGGTGGACCCCGCCCGCAGCACCGGCTGAGCGCCGCGCGCGGGGCCGCCCGCCACCGTCAGGACCGCGGGCCGTCCCCGCCGCGCTCGTCGTCCCCGCCGTCCGCGGGGCCCTCGCCGCCGGTGCCGCCGGTGCCGCCGTCCAGCAGGTCGCGCAGCGCGGCGTCCATCGCGTCCTCGTCGCGGCGCACCCCGGCGCCGTCCAGGCGCCGCTCGACGAACGCGGCGACGTCGTCGAGGTCCTCCGCGGTCGGCAGCAGGTCGGGGTGGTCCCACACGGCGTCGCGGGCGGCCGCGCCGCCGCGCTCCAGCAGCTGCTCCCACAGCGCCGTGGCCTCGCGGGCCCGGCGCGGGCGCAGCTCCAGGCCGACGAGCACCGCGAAGGCGTGCTCGGCGGGGCCGCCGGTGGCGCGGCGGCGGCGCACCGTCTCGCGCAGCGCCGCGGCGTGCGGCAGGACGCGGCCAGCGGCCTCGTCGCTGACGTGGTCCACCCAGCCCTCCACCAGCGCCAGGGCGGTCTCCAGCCGCACCAGGGCGGCCTTCTGCTGCGGGGTGCTCTCCGGCTCGAAGATCCCCGAGCCCAGCGCCTCCTGCAGCGACTCCGGGTTGGTGGGGTCCACCGAGCGGGCGGCCTCGGCGATGCGCTCGCCGTCCACGGAGATCCCGCGGGCGAAGGACTCCACGCTGCCCAGCAGGTGCGAGCGCAGCCACGGCACGTGCGCGAACAGCCGCTGGTGGGCGGCCTCGCGCAGCGCCAGGTACCGGCGCACCTCGTCCAGCGGCACCTCCAGGCCCTCGGCGAAGGCCGCCACCCCGGAGGGCAGCAGGGCCGCGCGCCCGCCCGGCGCCAGCGGCAGCCCGATGTCGGTGGTGCTCAGCACCTCCCCGGCGAGCGTGCCGATGGCCTGCCCGACCTGCATGCCGAAGACGCCGCCGCCGACCTGGCGCAGCATCGCCCCCGCCGAGCCGAGCATCGCGGCCATCTCCGGCGGCGCCTGGGCGGCCATCGCGTCGCCCATGGCGGTGGCCACGTTCGTGGCCACCGGCTCCACGAGCTGGCGCCACACGGGCATCGTGCGCTCGACCCACTCCGCGCGGCTCCACGCCTCGGCCGTCGTGGGCGCCTGCTCCACGTCCGTCACGCCGTCCAGCCACAGGTCGGCCACCCGCAGGGCGTCCTCCACGGCGCGGCGCTCGGCGGCGCCGGGCGTGGGGTCGCCGGCCTGCGCGGCGGCCTGCCGGGCCAGGTCGTGGGCGACGTCCCAGTTCACGGGGGCGTCCGAGGGGGTGGAGAGGAAGCGCTGCAGCTGGTTGAGCACCTGCCCCATCAGGGCGGGGTCCATCGGGGTGTCGCCCATGCCGGGGAACCCGCCCGGGAAGCCGCCGGGCAGACCGGGGAAGCCGCCCGCGCCGCCGGCGCCGCCGCCGAACAGCGGGCCGAGCAGGTCCTCCAGCGGGTTGCCGCTGCCCCCCTGGCCGGGCTGCTTGCCGGGCGTGCCGGAGGGCCGGAAGCCGGGCTGGCCGGGCGGCTCCCGCCGCGCCTCGTCGTCCCGGCCCTCGTCCCGGCCGTCGTCGGGGCCCTGGGGCTCCTCGTCGCCTCGCTGGTCCACGGTGATCCTCCGCATCGTCCGACGGGTGCGGACCCATTCTGGCCCTCCCGTCCGTGGAGCGACGAGCGGCCGGTCCCCGGGGTTCCTGCGCGGGGCCCGCGATCGCCCCCGGCGAACGGCCCCGGTGCGGGCCGTAGGGTGCTCGGGTGCCGCCCGCGACGCCGCAGCCAGCCCCGGACCCCGGCGCCGGGCAGGACCCGCCCGCCGCGGCGCCCGGCCGCGGGGCCCTCTCCGCCCGCGGCACCCTGCTGGCCGCCTCCGCCTTCTGCGCGGTCGCGCTGGTGGCGCTGGCCGGGGTGCTCGACGTGCCCTACGTCAGCCTCGGCCCCGGCCCGGTGCGCGACGTGCTGGCCGCCGGGGGGCGCGGCGCCCTCGTCGAGGGCCCCGTCGAGGCGCGCGACGCCCGGGCGCTGGTGGAGGTCTCCGGGGCGCCGACGTACCCCACCGACGGCCGGCTGGACCTGACGACGGTCTCGCTGCGCGGCGGGCCGGGCCTGGAGGTCTCGCTGGCCGAGGTGCTGCTGGACTGGCGCGACGAGGACGTCTCGGTGGTGCCGCGGGAGCTGTACTACGCCCCGCGCACCACGCAGGAGGAGGCGGACGCGCAGAGCGCGGCGGAGATGACCGGCTCGCAGGAGGACGCCAAGGTCGCCGCCCTGCGGGAGCTGGGCATCGAGGTGCCCGAGACGACGACCCGTCGCGTGCGGCAGGTGGACCCCGACGCCCCGGCGGCGGGGGTGCTGCGCGCCGGCGACGAGATCACCGCGGTCGACGGCACCCGCGTGGACACCTTCGAGGCGCTGCGCGCCGCGGTCAGCGCCCTGCCGGCCGGCGCGGAGGTGCGCCTGGGCGTCAGCCGCGGGGGCGAGGAGCGCGAGGTGACCACCCGCACGTACGCCCCGCAGGGCCCCACGCTGCTGGGCGTGGTGCCCGACGTCGACTACGACCTGCCCTTCGAGGTGGACATCGCCATCGACGACGTCGGCGGCCCCAGCGCCGGCACGGTCTTCGCCCTGGCGGTGGTGGACCTGCTCACCCCCGGCGCCATGACGGGCGGCGAGCACGTCGCCGGCACCGGCGCGATCGCCGTGGACGGCACCGTGCAGCCGATCGGGGGCCTGCGGCAGAAGGTCATCGGCGCCCGCCGCGCGGGGGCGGGGTGGTTCCTGGCGCCGGCGCAGGAGTGCGGCGAGGTGGCCGGCTCCACCCCGGCGGGCATCACCGTGGTCGGCATCACCACCCTGCACGACGCCCGCGAGGCGGTGGAGGACATCGGGGCGGGCCGGGGCGCGCAGGTGGCCACCTGCGAGGAGGTCGCCGCGCGCTGACCCGGCCCGGCGCCCGGCCCGGCGCCCGGCCCCGCGGGCCCGGTCCCGCGGCGCCCGGGGGTGCGGGGCCCGCGGGTGCGGGGCTCAGTCCTGCAGCGTGGCCTGCAGCGCGCTGACCAGGCCGGGCACGAGGTCGGCGCCGGTGGCCACCTCGCCGTCGGAGTCCTTCGAGCGCGAGCGCACGGCGCACTCGTGGCTGCCGTCGCGCAGCACGCCCACGGCGATGCGCACGTCCTCGGCCAGGGGGTGCGCGGCCAGCGCCGCGGCGCGGGCGCCGTCGTCGGCGGGGTGGGCGGCGCGCACCTCGGCCTCGGCGTCCGGGGGCACGAGGATGCGCTCGACGACCAGGGCCGCGCCGTCGACGCCCTCGGGCCAGGCGAGCTGGCCCAGCAGCTCGTCGAGGTCGGCGACCTCGGGCAGGCCGTCCTGCTCCACGGAGGTCAGGTGGCCGGGGTCGGCCCGCGCCTCGGAGACGACCTGCTCGGGCAGGCGCTGGGCCAGGGCGGGGTCGCGGCGCAGCGCGTCGGCCGTGCGCACGAGCGCGAAGAGCCGCATCGGGGCGCCCCAGCCGTCGGAGGCCACGTAGCGCTCGATCTCGGCGACGGTGCGCCAGAGGGAGCCGGAGGTGGGGGCCGGGGCGGGTGCGGCGGGCGGGTCGAGCTCGTTCACGGGCCCGATGGTGGCACGCCCGCCGGGGCGCCCGCGGACCCCGCTCAGCGGCGTCCCCCCGGCGTCCCCCCGCCGGGGGACGCGGCGACGTGCAACGAAGAGGTCACGATCCGGTGTCGCGGGCACCCGTGCGGCGGCTTGTAAGTTCCTCGTCTGTGAGCTTCCCTCCTCGCCGCCCCGCCCGGCCGGTGCTGCGGCGGCGCCGCCGCGGCGCCGCGCTGCCCACCGTCCTGGCGCTGGTGGCGCTCGTCGTGGCCGCCGTGATCGGCGCCCGGATCGCCACGGACGTGTGGTGGTTCGACCAGTTGGGCTTCCTGCGCACCTTCACCACGAAGCTGTGGCTGCAGGTCGCGCTCTTCGCCGTCGGCGCGCTCCTGCTCGGCGGCGCGGTGGCGGCGTCGCTGACGCTGGGCTACCGCACGCGGCCGGTGTACGCACCGATCTCCACCGAGCAGGCGGGCCTGGACCGCTACCGCGAGTCCCTGGAGCCGCTGCGCCGCCTGGTCGTGGTGGTGCTCTCGGTGGCGGCGGGCCTGTTCGGCGGCTCGGTGGCGATGAGCCGCTGGGAGACGCTGCTGCTGTGGCTGAACCGGACGAGCTTCGGCACCGAGGACGCCCAGTTCGGCATGGACCGGGGCTTCTACGTCTTCTCGCTGCCGTGGCTGAGCTTCGTCGTCGGCTTCCTGTCGGCGGCCGTGGTCCTGGCCGGCCTGGCGGCGCTGGCCACCCACTACCTCTACGGCGGGCTGCGGCTGGCCGGCGGCGGGCAGCGCACCACCCGCGAGGCGCGCATCCACCTGGCGGTGCTGGCGGCGCTGTTCCTGGTGCTGCGCGGCGTCGGCTACTGGCTGGACCGCTACGAGATCATGGTCAGCGAGTCCGGCAACATCAACATCGCCGACGTGGTCGGGCCCAGCTACACCGACGTGCACGCCGTGCTGCCGGCCAAGGCGATCCTGGCGATCGTCGCGGTCGTGGTGGCGCTGCTGTTCGTGGCGGCGGCCGCCGGGGTCTCGTGGCGGCTGCCGGCCATCGGCACGGGCCTGCTCGTGGTCAGCGCCGTGGCCGTCGGGGGCGTCTACCCGTGGGCGGTGCAGCGCTTCCAGGTCACCCCGAACCGCCAGGCGCTGGAGGCGGAGTACGTCGACCGCAACATCCGCGCGACCCGCGACGCGTACGACGTCGCCGACACCGAGACGACCGACTACCAGCCGGACACCTCGGTCTCGCCGGGCCAGCTGCGCGAGGACGCCGACACGATCCCCGGCATCCGCCTGCTGGACCCCAACGTCGTCTCCGACGCCTTCCGCCAGACGCAGGGCCAGCGCAACTACTACGCCTTCCCCGACCCGCTGGACGTGGACCGCTACTCCCTGGGCGGCCAGACGCAGGACACGGTGATCGCCGCGCGCGAGCTCAACCTGGACGGCCTGAGCGACTCGCAGCGCACCTGGGTCAACCTGCACACCGTCTACACCCACGGCTACGGCGTGGTGGCCGCGCGCGGCAACGAGCGCGCCCCCGACGGCCGCCCGTCGTACTTCGAGTCCAACATCCCCTCCTCGGGGGAGCTGGGCGACTACGAGCCGCGCATCTACTTCGGCGAGCGCACCGAGGACTACTCGATCGTCGGCGGCGGGGACGCCGTGGAGATCGACTACCCGGACAACTCCCCGGAGGGCTACGCGCGCACCTCCTACACCGGCGGGGGCGGGGTGCCGGTGGGCGGGCTGCTGCGCAAGCTGGTCTACGCGCTGAAGTTCGGCGACCAGAACATCCTGCTGTCCAACCAGGTGAACGCGGACTCGCGGATCCTGTACGACCGCACCCCGCGCGAGCGGGTGGAGAAGGTCGCCCCGTGGCTGACGCTGGACGGCGACGCCTACCCGGCCGTGGTGGACGGCAAGGTGCTGTGGATCCTCGACGGCTACACCACCTCCTCGTCCTACCCGTACTCCTCCACGACGCGGCTGGGCGAGGTCACGGCCGACACGCTGACGACGCAGACGCAGAGCGTGCAGGCCCTGCAGGACCGCACGGTCAACTACGTGCGCAACTCGGTCAAGGCCACGGTCGACGCCTACACGGGCGCGGTGACCCTGTACGCGTGGGACGACACCGACCCGGTGCTCATGGCGTGGATGAAGGCCTTCCCCGGCGCGGTGCAGCCGCTGGCGGAGGTCAGCGGCTCCCTGATGAGCCACCTGCGCTACCCGCAGGACATGTTCAAGGTGCAGCGCGACGTCCTCTCGCGCTACCACGTCACCGACGCGCGCTCCTTCCTCACCGGGCAGGACTTCTGGCAGGTGCCGCAGGACCCGACCGCCGCGGAGGTCGCGCAGGGCCAGCAGCGCCCGGCGCAGCCGCCGTACTACCTGACCCTGCAGATGCCCGGCCAGCAGTCGCCGGCCTTCAGCCTGACGACGACGTACGTGCCGACGTCCAACAACCGCGGCTCCAGCAGCCAGATCATCACCGGCTTCGCCGCGGTGGACGCCGACGCCGGGGCGGCCGAGGGGCGCAAGAGCGAGGGCTACGGCACCATCCGCCTGCTGGAGCTGCCGCAGTCGTCGGTGGTCGCGGGCCCGGTGCAGGTGCAGAACGACATCCAGTCCAACGCCGCGGTGGCCGAGCAGGTGCGCCTGCTGAGCCTGGGGCAGGGCTCGGAGGTCATCAACGGCAACCTGCTGACGCTGCCGGTCGGCGGCGGCCTGCTGTACGTGGAGCCGATCTACGCGCGCAGCACCGGGCAGAACTCCTTCCCGCAGCTGCGCAAGGTGGTGGCGGTCTTCGGCGACCAGATCGCGATCGCCGACACGCTCAACGCGGCGCTGGACGACGTGTTCGCCGGCGACTCCGGGGCCACGGCCGGCGACGAGGGCGCCCCGCCCACCGGCAGCTCGCCCACGCCCACGACCAGCCCCTCGCCGGGCGCCACGGGCACCCCCTCGCCGGGGGCGTCGGTCCCGGTGGGCGGCGACCCGCAGGTGCAGCTGGAGGCGTCGCTGGACGAGGCGCGCTCGGCCATCCAGGACTCCGCCTCCGCCCTGGCGCGCCAGGACTTCACCGCCTACGGGCAGGCGCAGGAGCGCCTGCGCGCGGCGGTGGAGTCGGCCAGCGCCGCGCAGGACGCGCTGGCGGGCACCGCCGGCGCCGGCCCGGACCCGGCGGCCACGCCGAGCGCGACCCCGACGCCCTGACGCCCGCGGGGGGGGGGGGGGGGGGGGGGGGGGGGGGGGGGGGTGGGCGGGGGGGGGGGGGGGGGGGCGGGCGGGGGGGGGGGGGGCGCGCGCCGGCGGGCGGGGCGGCCCCCCCCCCCCCCCCCCCCCCCCCCGCCGCCGTCCGCGC
>NZ_JBJLSG010000059.1:0-27403 GCF_050871925.1 Kineococcus gurbantunggutensis | reverse complement strand
CAGAGGGTACCACCGTGTGGTGCGGGGGGGGGGGCGGCTGACCGGCCCGCGGTGGTTGCGGCGGGCGGGGGGGGCGCGCCCCGGGGCCCCGGTCCCCGTGTGTCAGTGCGTGTCGGTGCGTACCGGTGCGCGTCAGTGCGCCGGGGCGTGCGCCTCCACGTGCGCCTCCTCCGGGTGGCGGCGGTTGCGCACGATCGAGCTGACGAGGGCCGCGACGATGAAGGCCAGGCCGATGAGGCCGGTGATCACCTCGGGGATGTGCACCTCGATGCTGATGATGAGGATCACGGCCAGGGCGCCGATCGCCCAGAGCGCGCCGTTCTCCAGGTAGGGGTACTGCGCCAGCGTCCCCTCCTTGACCAGGTGCACCGTCATGGAGCGGATGTACATGGCCCCCACGCCCAGGCCGATCGCGATGATGATCGGGTCCGAGGTGATGGCGAAGGCGCCGATGACGCCGTCGAAGGAGAACGAGGCGTCCAGGACCTCCAGGTACAGGAAGAGGAAGAACGCCGCCTTGCCGGTGGCCTTGGCCACGGCGGTCGGGCCGCCGGTGCCGCGCTGGCCGGGCACGGCCGCGCCGCCGTCGGCCAGGGCACCGTCCCGGCCGCCCTGCCCGCCCTGCCCGGCGTGGGCGGCGTCCTCGTGCTCGAGGTGCTCCTCGACGTTGAACAGCTCACCCAGGCCGTTGACCAGCAGGTACGTCAGGATGCCGGCCAGGCCCGAGGCCAGGACGGTGCGGCCGTGGTCGGTGGCGAAGGTCTCCGCCGCGATGAGCAGCACCGCGCCGGCGACGACGACCTGCACCGCCTCGAGCTTGCCCACGCGCTCGCCGAGCCGCTCGACCGGCTTGAGCCAGTGGTGCTCCTTCTCGCCGAAGAGGAAGTTCAGGAACAGCATCAGCAGGAACATCCCGCCGAAGGCGGCGATGGTGGGGTGCGCCTCGTTGAGCGCGTACCCGTACGTGCCCGGCTCCTCGGGGTCGCCGCCCTCCAGCGCGAGCTGGACGGTCTCCACCGGCCCCAGGCCCGCGGTGACGCTGACCAGGATGATGGGGAAGACCAGGCGCATGCCGAAGACGGCGATGATGATGCCGACGCTGAGGAAGATCTTCTGCCAGAAGTCGCTCATCCTCTCCAGCACCGTCGCGTTCACGACGGCGTTGTCGAAGGAGAGGCTGATCTCCAGGACGCACAGGATGACGACCAGGAGCAGGGCCTGGAAGATGCCCAGGTGCGCCGAGAGTCCGTACCACGCGGCCAGCACCAGGCCCGCGATCGTCACGGCGAAGGACCAGCCGTAGGTCTTGAGGATCACGCGTCCGCTTCCTGTTCGTTCGAGCCCGCACGGCGGGAGTGACACCGCACCCTCTCAGGGCCGGGCGCGGGCGGCCAACCGCCGCGCGGGGCGCGCCCGCGCGGCGGCGGGCCCGCCGGGGCGCCCGCGCGGGGCGCCCCGGTGGTGTCAGACGCTGACGCCGAAGTCGGTGGCGATGCCGCGCAGGCCGTTGGCGTAGCCCTGGCCGACCGCGCGGAACTTCCAGTCCGCGCCGTTGCGGTACAGCTCGCCGAAGACCATCGCGGTCTCGGTCGAGGCGTCCTCGGACAGGTCGTAGCGGGCGACCTCGGTGCCGCTCTCGGCGTTGACCACGCGGATGAAGGCGTTGCGCACCTGGCCGAAGGACTGCTTGCGGGTGTCCGCGTCGTAGATGGCGACGGTGAAGACGACCTTGTCGATCTCGGCGGGGATCAGGGACAGGTCGACGTTGATCTTCTCGTCGTCGCCGTCGCCCTCGCCGGTGCGGTTGTCGCCGGTGTGCTCCACGGAGCCCTCCGGGGACTTCAGCTGGTTGAAGAAGACGAAGAAGCCGTCGTTCGGGACCTTGCCGTTCTGCCCGACCATGATGGCCTGGGCGTCGAGGTCGAAGTCCGAGCCGGTGAAGCTGTTCGCGTCCCAGCCGAGCCCGATGACGGCCCGGGTCATGCCCGGCGCCTCCTTGGTGAGGGAGACGTTGCCGCCCTTGCTGAGGCTGACGCCCATGGTGTGCGCTCCGTTTCGTCGGTCGTCCGTGTCTCGTGCGGGTGGTGCCCGCTCCCCGATCAACGTGCGCGGGGGGCGAGGTGGTTCCGCCCGGTGCGGTGCTCAGCCCCGGGAGCCGGAGAAGAGGCCGCCGATGGCCCCCAGGCCCTGCTGGTCGGGCTTGGCGGCGTTCTTGGCCAGGGCCCTGGCGAAGCCCTCGATGGTCACCGACTGCAGGATGACGCGCCCGTTGCCGCGCAGGGTGGCCAGGGTCAGGCCCTCGCCGCCGAAGACGGCGCTCATGATGCCCTGCCGGTTCAGCCGGCCCACCGTCTCCACGCTGTACTGCACGCGGTCGTCCCAGGCGACGATGCAGCCGGTGTCCACGCGCACGGTGCCGCCGTAGTCGGCGGGGTTGAGGTCGATGAAGTCCCCCGCGCCGGCGATGAGCAGCGAGCCGCGCCCGGAGAACTTCTCGAGGATGAACCCCTCCCCGCCCATGAGGCCCTGCCCCAGGCCGGAGAAGGCGATGTCGAAGCGCACGCCGGCCTCGGCGGCCACGAAGGCGTCCTTCTCGGCGAACCAGGTGGTCGAGCCGTCCAGCTCGATGTGGCGCATCTCCCCGGGCAGGACCCCGGCCAGGCCGAGCAGGCCGTCCCCGCCGGGGGTGGAGAAGTGCTGGAAGGCGAAGGACTCCCCCGCCAGCACCCGCTTGCCGGCGCCGACGGCGCCGCGCAGCAGCCCGCCCAGGCCCCCCTCGGACTTCTCGCCCGGCGCGGACAGCTTCGTCTCCACGGCCACGTCGCCGGAGGAGAAGAGGAACTTGCCCGCCTCCGCGTACACCACCTGCCCAGGTCGCAGGGTGACGACGGCCATCTGCGTGGTCGTCCCGACCAGCTGCACGTCGAGGGTCACGGTGCGCTCCTCCCGCTCGGGGTGCCGGTGCTCGCGCGCTGGCGCGCCGGCGTGGTCACAGGTCCAGCTCGCTGGGCCGGAACTTCGACTCCAGGAAGCGGCTCTGCTGCTGCTGGCGCTCCAGGTCGGCGTCGTGGACGGCGTCGCGCAGGCGGCGGCAGCCCTCCAGCAGCAGGTGCAGCTGGTTGCGCAGCTCCTCGGCCGGGGTGGTGCCGGCGGCCGTGCGGTGCTCGCGGGCGTAGTCCGCCGGCAGCGCCAGGAAGTCGTCCACGGTGCGCGGCAGGTGCTCGGTCGCCAGGGTCTCCAGGTCGTGGCGCACCCGCGGGTCGGCCCCGCGCTCGGCCACCCGCAGCAGCAGCGGGCCGAGCTGGTCGGCGACCTCGTGCACGAGCACGACGTCGGGCCGCTCGAAGCGGCCGCTGGTGTCGACGCGGTGCACGGTGGCCAGCAGGGCGCGCTCGGCGTCGGTCACCGGGGGCACCGCGCCGGAGGCGTGCTGCTCGGTGAACGGCCGCGGCGGGGCGGCCGGCAGCGGCGCGGCGCCGACGGGGCGCGGGGCCGCGCCGCGCCCGCCGGTCAGGGCGGGCGGGCCGCCGGCGGCCTCGGCCCGCAGGGCGCGCATCTCGCGCTTGCGCCGTCGGCGCAGCTCCTTCTTGTGCGCCTCGTAGGCGCCGTTGGCGCCGATCCAGGCGAACATCAGCAGCATGCCGATCGGCCACCACAGGGCGTAGCCGACGATCCAGAGGCCCATCCAGCCGAAGCGGACCGCCTGCAGGACCGGGTCGGGCACGAACCCGACCTTCGGCAGCGTCGCGCCCAGCGGGGTCAGGCGGGACTCGTCGATGCCCAGGGCCTCGATCTCGCGGGCCTCGTCGTCCTCGGGGGCGCGGCGCGCCGGGTGCGCGCCGTGCAGCTCGTTGCGCGCGGGCGGCGAGGGCGGGCGCGGGCGGTACGGCGCCGGCGGCGGGGTGGAGCGCGCGGGCGGGGCGGCGCCGGGCGGGGGCCCGGCACCGAAGGGCGGGGGCGGGCCGGCGGTCGGGCCGGGCTGCTCGCGCGGCCGCTCGGGCACCTGCTCCCCGCCCCTGCCGAGGTCGACTCCCACCACGGCCTCCTACAGGTCCAGGTCCGAGCGGCGGAACTTCGCGTCCAGGAAGCGGCCCTGCTCGCTGAGCAGGCGCGCGTCGTGGTCGTACACGGCCTGCTGCAGCTCCCGGGCGCCCTCCAGCAGCAGCCCGAGCTGGCCGACGAGCTCCTCGGCGGGCGTGGTGCCCGAGGGGCCGCGGTGGTGCAGCGCGTAGTCCTCGGGCAGGTCCAGGTAGCGCTCCAGCGCCTGCGGCAGGTACTCGGTGACGATGGCCTCGAGGTTGTGCAGCTCCTCGACCTGCGCGCCGCGGCGCTCGACGTGGGCGAGCACCGGCGTGAGGACGTCCTCGACCTCGCGCACCGCGGGCACGGCGCCGTCGGGCAGGCGCCCGCCGGCGCGGTTGGCGCGCTGCACGGTCTCGCGCAGGCGCGCGCGCAGCGCCTGCACGGGGTCGGCCGGGGCCGCCGGCACGGCCGGTGCGGGCGGCGCCTGCTCCAGCGCCTCGTGCTCGCCGGTGAAGGCCGCCTTGATGCGCAACCAGCGCGAGTTCGCCATGACCGAGTGCACCAGCCCCAGACCCCAGGTGCCGAGCGCCAGCAGCACGCCCAGCACGTTCGCGGACAGCGTCTCCCCCAGCAGCAGCCCGAAGGCCGCCCCGAACGAGGCGAGGTACCCCGCGGCCGCGGCGACCCAGGCGGGCCGGCGACCCCGCAGCCCCATGTAGAGGAAGGCCAGCCACGGCAGCCCGACGGCGGGCACGGCCAGCCACCAGGAGTTCGCCGCGCGCCAGGTGCGGCTGCGCAGGCGCCGGGAGACGACCTCGGGCGGCGCGGTGGCGCGCACCGCCCGCCGCGGGACCACCTCGCCGCCGCGGGAGCGCGCCCGCAGGGCGCGCGGTGCCCGCTCGGCCACCCCGCTCACCGCCCCGGCCCCGGCAGCGCCGGGCCGGCGCCGCCGTCCTCGCCCTTGCGCGCGCGCTCCAGGTACGAGCGCGAGCGGTGCACCTGGCCCTCCAGGGCGTCGACGGTGGAAGCCATGCTCTGCACCGCCTGCTGCTTGAAGGTGTCGATGGCGTCCATCGTGGCGAAGACGTTGTCGAACGCCTTCTGCAGCGTGGCGACGTCCACCGTGGCGGTGGAGGCCTGCTGGTGGATCTGCGCCGTCTGCTGCTTGAGCATCTCCGACGTCGACAGGATCATCTGGTTCGTCGTGGTGTTCAGGGCGTTGATCTGGTCCAGCACGAGCTTCTGGTTCGCCAGCGCCTGCGCGACGACGACGGCGGTGCGCAGCGCGGCGACGGTGGTCGTCTGCGCGCGGTCCACGCCCTTGATGAGCTCGAGGTTGTTCTTGCGCACCAGGTCCAGCGCCAGGTAGCCCTGCACGCTGACGGCGAGCTGGGTCAGCAGGTCCTGGTGGCGCTGGCGGATCGGGAAGAGCGCGTCGGAGGTCAGCGCCTCGGCCGCGCGCGGGTCGGTGACCCGCAGCTCCTCGACCTTGGCGACGGTCGCCTCGTCCAGCGCCTTGGCCAGCGTGGCGTACTCGGTGAGCTTGCCCATCGTGGTCCACAGGTGCTGCTTCTCGGACTCGATGGAGGCGTTGTCCCGGCGCAGCTCGTCCTGGCCGCTGGCCAGGGCCTTGATGATGGCGTCGAGCTGGGACTGCGCGTCCTGGTAGCGCTCGAAGTAGCGCTGGACCTTGTTGCCCATCGGGATGATGCCCAGGACCTTCTTCACGCCCTTGAGGTCCGCACGCCCGGGGTCGAGCTCGGTGACGGTGCGGCGCAGGTCCAGCAGGGTGCCGGCGACCTTCACCTGCGCGTCCGCGCCGGGCCCGGAGGCCTTCTGCCCCTTGGCCCCGGCCAGCGAGGACGCCGGGCGCTCCAGCATGCGGTTGGACACCTGCGCGGAGGCGCGCACCTCCTGCTCGCCCATGCGCGTGATGTCGTCCACGCGCTTCTGGAAGGCGGGGCTGCGCGGGTCCTGGGCGGCCAGGTCGGCGACGAAGGCCTGCGCCTTGCGCCCCAGCTCGGCGCGGGTGGCCTCGTCGAGCGGGATCATGCTCTCGGCCTGCTCCTCGGCGACGACCGGGACCGGGGCCGGGGGCGTCAGCTGCAGGTCGCTCGCGGCCGGTGCCGGCGCCGCGGGCGGCGTCAGCGGCTTGCTCAGGTCCAGCGACTCCGACATCAGGCGGTTCCCCTCGTCCTCGACTGCTGCCACGCCCGGCTCATCCTAGGAGCCCCGGTGGAGCAACGATCGTGCCCGCGCACGAGTGCCCGCGGCATCCACCCCACGACGGACCCGGGCGTGCTCCCGCCGGTGGGCGCGGCCCGGGACCGGGTGCGTCACCAGTCGTCCTCCTCCTCGTCCCTGAGGTCCTCCGCCTCGGTGCGGGCCCGGGCGAGCTCGGGGGCGCGCTGCGCCTCCTCGCGGGTGGCGTAGGGGCCCAGCAGGTACTTGGCGGGGCCGCGGTGCTCGTCGTCCAGCACCTCGCCGGTGCGGGTGTCGTAGAAGAACGGTCCAGCGCTCACCGCGCCATCCTCGCCCCTGCGGCCCGCTCGCGCACGCGACCTAGGATCGTGCCATGAGCACCGGCACCGCCAGCCCCCGCAGCACCGCCCCCCTGGGCGACCTGGTCCCCGGCACGGTGGGCCCGCGGCGGCCGGTGCCGGCCTCGATCCCGCGGCCGGAGTACGTCGACAGGCCCGCCCCGGCCCCCTACACCGGCCCGCACGTCCTGGACCCCGAGACGGTCGAGCGCGTGCGGCGCGCCGGGCGGCTGGCCGCGCGCGCCATGGCGGAGGCCGCCTCCCGCATCGCGCCGGGCGTCACCACCGACGAGCTGGACCGGGTCTGCCACGAGTACCTCTGCGACCACGGCGCCTACCCCTCCACCCTGGGGTACCGGGGCTTCCCCAAGTCGCTGTGCTCCAGCGTCAACGAGGTGATCTGCCACGGCATCCCCGACTCCACGGTGCTGCGCGAGGGCGACCTCGTGAACCTCGACGTGACCGCCTACCTGGACGGGGTGCACGGCGACAACAACGCCACCTACCTGTGCGGGGAGGTGGACGAGGAGTCCCGGCTGCTGGTGGAGCGCACCCGCGAGGCCACCCGCCGCGGCATCGCGGCGGTCGCCCCGGGCCGGGCGATCAACGTCGTCGGCCGCGTCATCGAGGCCTACGCCCGGCGCTTCGGCTACGGCGTGGTGCGCGACTTCACCGGCCACGGCGTGGGGCCGGCGTTCCACTCCGGCCTGGTGGTGCCGCACTACGACGCCGCCCCCGCGCACGACACCGTCATGGAGCCGGGCATGGTCTTCACGATCGAGCCGATGCTCACCCTGGGCACCCACGAGTGGGACATGTGGGAGGACGGCTGGACGGTCGTCACCAGGGACCGCCGCCGCACCGCCCAGTTCGAGCACACGCTCGTGGTCACCGAGACCGGCGCGGACGTCCTCACCCTGCCCTGACGCCCCTCCCCGACGCGCCGCCGGCGCGGGCACGCGCGGCACCCCCCGCTCGTTGCACCGGCGTCCGTCGGAACGAGGGGAGGAGAACCCCGTGAACACCCTGGTCCGTCCCGCCCGCGGCAAGGTCCTCGCCGGCGTGTGCGCCGGTCTCGGCCGCCGCTTCGGCGTGTCCGCCAACCTGGTGCGCCTGCTGTTCGTGCTCTCGTGCGTCCTGCCCGGCACCCAGGTGGTCGCCTACCTGGTGCTGTGGGTGCTGATGCCCAAGGAGGGTTCGGCGCGCGCCGTGCGCTGAGGCGCGCGCCCCGCGGACGGCGCGGCGGGCGGCGCGGCGCGCGCCGTCCGCGAGACGCGGCGCCCGCCGTTGCCTAGGCTCAGCGGCGTGAGCACCCCCACGGCGTCCAGCAGCGGCTTGCCCGAGACCTCCTCCCCGGCCCGGCCGGCCCTGGCCCTGGGGGTGGACATCGGCGGTTCCGGCATCAAGGCGGCCCCCGTGGACCTGCTCGCCGGCGAGTTCCGCGCCGAGCGGGTGCGCCTGGCCACGCCGCAGCCGGCGACGCCCGCGGCCGTCGCGCCCGTGGTGGCCCAGGTCCTCGCCGGCTTCACCGACGTGCCCGCCGACGCGCCCGTCGGCATCACCTTCCCCGCGGTCGTGCAGCACGGCATCACCCGCACCGCCGCCAACGTCGACCCCTCGTGGATCGGCACGGACGCCGAGGCGCTGTTCTCCGACGCCCTGGGCCGGGAGGTCCAGGTCGTCAACGACGCCGACGCGGCCGGCTACGCCGAGGCGGCCTTCGGGGCGGCCAAGGGCGTCAAGGGCGTGGTGGTCGTCACCACGCTGGGCACCGGCATCGGCAGCGCGATCATCGTGGACGGCAAGCTCGTGCCGAACACCGAGCTGGGGCACCTGGAGATCGGCGGGCACGACGCCGAGAAGAAGGCCGCGGACTCCGCGCGCGAGCGCCACGACCTGTCGTGGCAGCAGTGGGCCAAGCGCCTGCAGCGGTACTACTCGCACCTGGAGGACCTGCTGTGGCCGGACCTCATCGTCGTCGGCGGCGGCGTCAGCAAGAAGCACGAGAAGTTCCTGCCGCTGCTGGACCTGCGCACCCCGATCGTGCCCGCCGGGCTGCTCAACGACGCCGGCATCATCGGCGCCGCCTCGCTGGCCGCGGCGCGCCGCCGCGGCTGAACCCGGCCGGCCGCGGCCGGGTCCGGTGGAGCCCCACCGGGACGGCGGGGTCCGACCGGGGCGGCGCGGCGGTGGCCCCGGGCACCGGCCGGGCGCTAGGGTCGCGCCGTGAGCGACGCGACGCTGCGGTTCGGACTCTTCGTCCCCCAGGGCTGGAAGCACGACCTGACGGAACTGCCCCCCGCCGAGCACTGGGCGGCGATGCGCTCCCTGGCCCGGCGCGCCGACGCCGGGGACGTGTGGGAGTCGATCTGGGTCTTCGACCACTTCCACACGGTCCCCGAGCCCACCGAGGAGGCCACCCACGAGGCGTGGACGCTCATGGCCGCCTTCGCGGCGACCACCGAGCGGGTCCGGCTGGGGCAGATGTGCACGTGCATGAGCTACCGCAACCCCGCCTACCTGGCCAAGGTCGCCGCCACGGTGGACGTGGTCTCCGGCGGCCGGGTCGAGATGGGCATCGGCGCCGGCTGGTACGAGCACGAGTGGCGCGCCTACGGCTACGGGTTCCCCTCCGCCGGTGAGCGCCTGGCCCGCCTGGACGAGGGCGTGCAGATCATGTCGCAGCTGTGGCGCGAGGGCATGTCCACCTTCCGCGGCGAGCACTACACCACCGACGGGGCGATCTCGCGCCCGCTGCCCCTGCAGCAGGGCGGCATCCCGATGTGGATCGCCGGCGGCGGGGAGCGCAAGACGCTGCGCACCGCGGCCAAGTACGCGCAGTACACCAACTTCGACGGCACGCTCGAGGGCTTCACGCACAAGTCCCGGGTGCTGGAGGAGCACTGCCGCGAGGTGGGCACCGACTTCGGCTCCATCGTGCGCAGCGCCAACTACAACGTCGTCGTCGGCCGCGACGAGCGGGAGGTCGCCGAGCGCCTGGCCGCGCGGCGCGCGCTGCTGGAGCGGCACGTCGGCGCCGAGGCCGCCGAGCGCGAGATGGGCTCCACCGCCCCGCACCTGCCGGGCGTGGGCACCCCCGAGCAGATCGTGGAGAAGCTGCGCCCGCTCGTGCGGGCGGGCATGACGTACCCGATCGCCTACTTCGCCGAGGCGGCCACCGACACCAGCGGCGTGGAGCTCTTCGAGCGCGAGGTCGTGCCCGCCCTGCGCGGCTGAGGCGGGGCGGGTGGCGGTGGTGTCGGCGGCGACGGGCATGCTGGCGGGGTGAGCCAGCAGCAGGTGCCGGACGCCCCGCGCGCCGAGTCCGTCTGCGCGTTCTGCGGCGGGCTGGAGGACGTCCACCCGCAGGAGCGCCTCGGCGTCGTGGTGAGCGTGTGCGCGGGCTGCACCGCCCGGTTCAGCGCCGCGCGCGCCCCGCGGGTGCCCGCGGCGCCGGAACCCGCAGCGCCGGCGGGGCTGCCGCCGACGCTGGGCCAGCAGTCCAGCGAGGTGCTGCGGCACGTCGCGCGCATGGCGCAGCGCGCCGCCGCCCGCCCCTTCACCGAGGAGGAGTGCGCGCGCTGCGGCGCCACCGTGCACAGCTACCGCGCCGGCCGCGGCGGTGGGCGGGTGCAGCTGGCGAAGGACGCGGTGCTGGCCACCTCGATCCCGGTGCCGGACCGCTGGCGGGTGCGCGACGGCGGCGCCGAGCCCGCCGGGGACGACCCCGACCAGGTCGGTGCCCGCGTGCTGCACGCGCCGGTGTGCGGCGCGGCCCCGGAGCCGGCCAACGCGCGGCTGCGGCAGGCGTGGCTCGCCAACCGCGACGGGGCGGGCGACGGCGCGCCGGTGCCCTGAACACGGCTCCGGCGCCCCGTCCCGGTGCGGGAGGGGGCGCCGGAGGGGCGGTGCGCCGGTCAGACCGGGGTGCGCACGCGGTGGACGGCCAGGGAGGCCACGATCGGGTTGTCGACGATGCTCGTGGCGTCGACGGTGACCGCCCCGTCGGTGACGTCCACGAAGGCCTCGACGACGGCGACGCCGTCGCGGCCCACCTCGGCGGCCAGGTCCAGCCGCTCGCGCACCTGCACGCCCTCCACGGTCAGCCCGAACACCCGCTGCCCGGGCCGCGACCACGTGGGCTCGGCCAGCAGCAGCTGGACGCGGTAGCGGCCCTGGCCGGCGGCGCCGGCGGGCACGGGCAGGGAGTAGCGGCTCCAGCCCCAGCGGGAGGTGGCCAGGTCCCCGGTCAGCGCACCGCCGGTCGCCGTGAACGGCTGCCCGCCGGTGTAGCCGGTGTCGGAGGCGGAGCCGGCGTCGACGACGGCGGTCGGCGTGCCGGCCACCATCCCCGCGTCCTCGAGGGGGGCGCCGTCGGCGCAGCGCAGCCACCACCGGGTGACCGGGCCGTGGACGCCGTCGGCGCTGGTGCCGCTGGAGCTGCTGATCACGGCGTTCTCGCAGGTGCCGGTGTGCGCGGACTCCACGGGCGCCCTTCCCGGCGGGGTGGCCACGACGCTGAAGGTGCTGGTGCGCAGGTCGCCGCGCACGGAGCACGCGCTGGGCACGCTCTGGGGCAGGACCACCGAGGACGCGGTGGTCGTCACGCGCGTGAGGTCCACGGGCCGGGAGCAGTAGGCGCCGTCGCCGGCCGCCGGGTGCTCGAGCACCGTGTACGTGGTGCCGGCCGGCTGCCCGGCGGGCACGCTCCAGGACACCCGCACGCCGCGGTCGTGGGTGGCGCGGTACCGCGCGGGGTCGGCCGCGGCCCTCGCGGTGACCCCGGTGACGGCCCGGGCGGTGGACCGCGCGACCGCCACCTCCTGCTCCAGGACGTTGTTGCGCTCGTCGGCCTCGCGGACGCGGTCCACGTCGTCCACCCAGGCGCGCACGGAGTGCCGGCCGGGCGTCACCGCCCACGTGCGCGCACCGGTGGGGCCGGCGGTGGCGCGCACGGTGATCGACTCCCCCGGCGCGATGCCCGCGGTCGTGTCGTCGGACCAGGTGACCACCCGCCCGTCCACCACGAACGCCACGCCGACGACCTGCCCCGGCTCCTTGGCGGCCCGGCCGACGTTGCGCACCGTCGCCTCGAACAGGACCTGCGACCCCTGCATGTAGGAACCCAGCGCCGGTGACACGCCGGTCACCACCAGGTCCGGCAGCGCGGGCGCCGCGACGGCCGGAGCAGCACCGGCCCCGGCACCCAGCATGCCCAGCACCGCCGCGGCTCCGGCCAGGCGCCCGACCCCCCGGGCGCTGCGGGACGACTTCGTGCCCATCTCGTTCTCCCCCCACGACCTCTCCGGGCCCCCCGCCCGGCGACATCAAAAAGTACACGCAGAGTGACCAGCGCGGGACGGAATTGGGCCTTTCGGGTGGTGCGGGCGCGAGCGGTGCTCGGGCCCGCACCGCACGACCGCCGCGGGAGGACCACCGCGGGGCGCCGTGCCCGGGGCGGGGTGGACGAGCCGGCCTGTAAGCCGGATCCTGTGCCCGGCGGGGGTCCGAGGACCCCCGCCGGCGGCGGCCATCCCTCTCGGGCGTGCGTCGCCGCACGCCTCCAGCGACCTACCCGGCAGCTCGGGCGGGCCGCCCTCGAACGCTGCCTGTCTGGTCTTGCTCCGGGTGGGGTTTGCCGAGCCGCACCGGTCACCCGGTGCGCTGGTGGTCTCTTGCACCACCGTTTCACCCTTACCGCCCCGGCTCGCGCCGGGGAGGCGGTCTGCTTTCTGTGGCACTGTCCCGCGGGTCACCCCGGGTGGGCGTTACCCACCACCCTGCCCTGTGGAGTCCGGACTTTCCTCGGCGGCCCGGTCGCCCGGGCCGACGCGACCGCCCGGCCGACTCGTCCACGACGAGGGTACCGCCACCCGGCGGCGCCGCGGCACGCGCGCGCCCCTAGGCTGCCCCCTCGTGCTCGTGCTGCTGCCCCCTTCGGAGTCGAAGTGGGCGGGACCGCCGCGCGGGGCACCGGTGGACCTGGGCTCGCTGTCCTCGCCGGGGCTGACCCCGGCGCGCGAGCGGGTCCTGGACGCCCTGGTGGACCTCTCCGCGCGCCCCGACGCCCCCGCGCTGCTGGGGGCGGGGGCGAGCCTGGCGCAGGTGGTGCGCGCCAACACGACGCTGCGCACCCGCCCGGCCGCACCGGCCGCGCGCGTCTACACCGGTGTGCTGCACGACGCGCTGGACCTGCCGTCCCTGCCGGCCGCCGCGGCGCGGCGGGTCCTGGTGGTCTCCGCCCTGTGGGGCGTGCTCGGCCCGCGCGACCGGGTGCCCGGCTACCGCCTGTCGATGGGCACCGACCTGCCGGGGGTGGGGCCGCTGGCGGCGTTCTGGCGCCCGCACCTGGCCGAGGCGCTGCGGCCGTCGGGCCTGGTGGTCGACTGCCGCTCCGCCGCGTACGCCGCGGCGTGGGTGCCGGACGCGGACACGGCCGGGCGCACGGTGGCCGTGCGGGTGCTGCGCGGCGGGCGGGTCGTCTCGCACGCCGCCAAGCACACCCGCGGCCTGCTGGCCCGGCACCTGCTGACCCGGGCCGGCCGCCCGCCGCGCACGCCCGCCGCGCTGCTCGACGCGACCGTCGAGGCGTTCGGGGCGGAGCTGCTCGAGCCGGCCCGGCGCGGGGCGCCGTGGACGCTGGAGGTCGAGGCCCCGTGAGCGCCCCCGTGAGCTCCCCCGTGAGCGCCCCGGGGAGCGCTGCGGGGCGGCGCCGCGCGGGCGGGGCGGGGGGCCGCTGAGGTGTGGTGGGTGTGCGGGCTGGCCGGGGCGCTGGCCGTGGCCACCGGCCTGGTCGGCCCGGCAGGGCTGGCCGAGGTGGCCCACCGCGCCGGGCCCGTCCTGGCGTTCCTGCTGGCCGTGACGGTCGTGGCGGAGCTGGCCGACGAGGCCGGGGTGTTCGACGCGGCGGCGCGGCTGGCCGCGCGCGGCGGGCGCGGGCGCACCTGGCGGCTGTGGCTGCTGGTGGTGCTGCTGGGCGTGGTGGCCACCGTGGTGCTCTCCCTGGACACCACCGCGGTGCTGCTGACCCCGGTGGTGCTGGCGCTGGCCGCGCAGCTGCGCCTGGACCCGCTGCCGTTCGCGATGACGACGGTGTGGCTGGCCAACACCGCCTCGCTGCTGCTGCCGGTGTCCAACCTCACCAACCTCATCGCGCTGGACGAGATGGAGCGCTTCGGGGTCTCGGGCACCGCGGCCTTCACGGCGCTGACGTGGGCGCCGTTCCTGGCCGGCACCGCGACGGCGGTGCTCGTGCTGGCCCTGACGCACCTGCGCTCCCTGCGCGGCGGGTACGGCGCTCCCCCGCCGGCGCCGCCGCGCGACCCGGTGCTGTTCGGCACGGCCGCGCTGGTGTGCTGCCTGCTGGCGCCGGCGTTCGTCAGCGGCGTGGAGCCGGCGGTGCCGGCAGCGGTGGCGGCGCTGGTGCTGGTGGCGGTCTTCGCCCGGCGCCGCCGCGGGGCGCTGCGCCCGTCGCTGCTGCCCTGGCGCACGGTGGTGCTGGTCGCCGGGCTGTTCCTGGTCGTGGAGGCGGCGCGGGCGCACGGGCTGGACGGGCTGCTGCGCGCGCCGGCGGGCACCGGGGAGGGTCTGGGCGCGCACCTGCGGCTGGCGGCGACGGCCGCGGTGGGCGCGAACGTGCTGGACAACCTGCCGGCCTACCTGGCGGTGGAGCCGCTGGCGGGCAGCGCCCCGCGGCTGGTGGCGGTGCTCGCCGGGGTGAACCTCGGCCCGCTGGTGACGCCGTGGGCCTCGCTGGCGACGCTGCTGTGGCTGGAGCGCTGCCGGGCGCGCGGGGTGCGCATCGCGCTGCCGCGCTTCGCCGCGCTGGGGCTGGTGGGCGCCACCGCGTGCACGACGGCCGCCGTGCTGGCGCTGCAGCTCACCACCTGAGGCGGTGCCCGGTGCCCGCCCGGCGGGTCCGTAACCTCCCGGTCACCTGGACCAGGTGCAATGGCCCCATGCACCTTCCCCCCACCCCCGGCCGGCGCGCCCGGCGCACCGGCGCCGCCCTCAGCGCCGCCGCCCTGCTCGCCGGCCTCGGCGCCACCGCGGGCGCGGGCAGCGCCGCCGCCGTCCCCGCACCGCCCTCCATCACGCTCGTGTCGATGACCGACGTGCACGGCCACGTCCTGGACTGGGACTACTTCGCCGGCAAGCCCTACGCCGCCGGGCAGGGCCTGGGCCTGGCGCGCGTGTCCACGATCGTGGACCGCGTGCGCGCCCAGCGCGGCGACGCCTCCACGCTCGTCGTCGACGACGGCGACGCGATCCAGGGCACCCCGCTGACGTACTACTACGCCCGCCAGGAGCCGGTCACCGAGACCGGCGTGGAGCACCCGCTGGCCCAGGCGTACGACGCCATCGGCATCGACGCGCAGGTCGTGGGCAACCACGAGTTCAACTACGGCCTGGACACCCTGGGGAAGTACCGCCTGGACCTGGACGCCCCGCTGCTGGGCGCCAACGTGGTCGACCAGCGCACCGGCACGCCGTACCTGCGCCCGTGGGTGCTGCGCTCGGTCAAGCCCACCGGCGGCGGCAAGGCCGTCAAGGTGGGCATCCTGGGCCTGACCACGCCCGGTTCAGCCGTGTGGGACAAGCAGAACGTCGAGGGCAGGCTCACCTTCGACGACGTGGTCGCCACCGCCCAGCGGGAGGTGCCGCGGATGAAGGCGGCCGGCGCCGACGTCGTGGTGGTGCTCTCGCACTCGGGCTTCTCGGGCCCGTCCTCCTACAGCGAGGCGGAGCTGGGGCCGGAGAACGTCTCCGAGCGGGTCGCCGCCGAGGTGGCCGGCGTGGACGTCGTCGTGGCCGGGCACAGCCACCAGGACAGGCCGCAGACCTGGGTGCCCTCCACCGCCACCCCCGGCAAGGACGTCCTGGTCACCCAGCCGTTCCGCTGGGGCGCCTCGGTGACCGTCACCCGCCTGGAGCTGGAGAAGGAGCGCGGCCGGTACTCCCTCAGCGGCGCCGACGTGCAGGACGTGCGCGCCGCCTCCGCCCCGGAGGACCCCGAGGTCGTGCAGGCCGTGGCCGAGGAGCACCGCAAGACCGTCGACTACGTGAACCAGGTCGTCGCCACCTCCACCGAGGAGCTGCCGGCCACCGGCTCGCGCTGGCGCGACACCGCGATCATCGACTTCATCCAGGACGTGCAGACCGACACCGTGCGCGAGGCGCTGGCCGGCACCCCCGACGGCGAGCTGCCCGTGCTCTCGATCGCGGCCCCGTTCAGCCGCACCGCGGTCTTCCCGCGCGGCGAGGTCACCGTCAAGGACGTCGCCGGGCTGTACGTGTACGACAACACGCTGCAGGCCGTGCGGATGACCGGCGCGCAGGTGCGCGACTACCTGGAGAAGTCCGCGCAGTACTACGCCAGCGTGCCGCCGGGCAGCGCCGCCGACCCGGAGTCGCTGGCCACCGGCACCACGCCGGACTACAACCTCGACCAGCTCGCGGGCGTGGAGTACGAGCTGGACCTGTCGCGGCCGGCCGGCTCGCGCGTGGCGTCGCTGACCCTGGACGGGGCGCCCGTGGCCGACGAGCAGCAGTTCGTCGTCGCGGTGAACAACTACCGCCGCTCCGGCGGGGGGCAGTTCCCGCACGTCGCCACCGCGCCCGTCGTCTACGACGCGCAGGCCGAGATCCGTCAGCTGCTCATCGACCGCGCCCAGGCCACGGGCACGATCGACCCGGCCGACTTCGCGGTGGAGAACTGGTGGCTCACCGCGGGCGGGCAGCGCCTGTTCGGCTGACGCGCCGGCGCAGGAGCTGCGCGGGGACCTCCCGGTCCCGGCGCGGCCCCTGCGCCGCCGTCGACGTCCGCCGCGGTGGCCGGGTCCGGAGGGGCGCTCAGACCCGGTTGACGGCCAGGACCTCGCTGGAGCCGTCGGGGTGCAGGCGCAGCAGCGTGCGGGAGGCGGGGTCCACGCGGATGCGCCGCTGCATGTGCGCGCCGCACCCCAGGCACTCGCGCAGCAGCACCCGCAGCGGGTCGCCGTGGGTGACCAGCACCACGCGCCGGCCGGCCCAGCGGGTGCGCAGCGCGGCGGCGGCCTCGCGCACGCGGCGCTCGACGGCCACCAGGGCCTCCCCGCCGGGCGGGGCCACGGCCGGGTCGTCGGACCAGGCGGCGAACTCCGCCGGCCAGCGCTTGACCACCTCCGCGGCGGTGCAGCCGTCCCAGTCGCCGAAGTCGGTCTCGTCCCACTGCGGGTCCACCAGCACGCGCGCGCCCACCCGCTCGGCGATGACCTCGGCGGTCTGGCGCGAGCGGCGCATCGAGGAGGTGATGACGACGTCGGCGCCGCGCACCTCCTCGCTCGCGGCGGCCCGGCGCGCCTCCTCGCGGCCCGCCCCGGACAGCTCGGGGTCCTCGCCGTAGCGGCCGGACAGGCGCCGCTGCTCGGTCAGCGCGGTGGAGGCGTGGCGCACCAGGACCAGGTCCAGCGGCTCGCCGTGCGCTGCGGCGCCCCGCGCGGGCGCGGCGGGGGTCGAGGCGGCACCGGGGGTGCTGGCGGTGCCGGCAGCCGTGGCGGGGCCCGGGCCGGGCGCGGCGTCGCCGCCGCGGCGCCAGGACCGGCCGGCGGCGGCCGCGTCCATCGCCTCGTTCGCCAGCCGGTCCGCGTGGGAGTTCTGCGCGCGCGGGATCCAGCCGTAGTCCACGCGCCCGGCCGGCAGCACCGCGCGGGCCTCCTCGGCCAGCCGGCGCATGTCGGCGTGCTTGACCTGCCAGCGCCCGGACATCTGCTCGACGACGAGCTTGGAGTCCATGCGGACCTCCACGCGCGCGTCCGGGTCGACGGCGGCGGCCGCGCGCAGGCCGGCGAGCAGCCCGCGGTACTCGGCGACGTTGTTCGTGGCCCGCCCGATGGACTCGGCGACCTCCGCCAGCACCTCCCCGCTGGCGGCGTCCTTGACGACGGCGCCGTAGCCGGCGGGGCCGGGGTTGCCGCGGGAGCCCCCGTCGGCCTCGACGCGCAGCCGGCGGCCGCTCACAGCCCGGACTCGGCGGTGCGCACGAGGATGCGCCCGCACTCCTCGCAGAAGACGACCTCGTCGGCGGCGGCGGCGCGCACCGCGGCCAGGTCGGAGGCGTTCAGCTCCAGGCGGCAGCCCTCGCAGCGCCGCCCGCGCAGCAGCGCCGCGCCGACCCCGCCGCGCGGGGCGCGGGTGCGCTCGTACAGGTCCAGCAGGTCCGCGTCGACGCCGGAGGCGATGGCCTGGCGGCGGGCCAGGGCGGCGCGCTCCTCGGTGGCCACCTCCTGCAGCACCGCGTCGCGGCGGCGGGTGACGTCCTCGGCCTGCTCGGCGAGCTCGCCGTCGGTGGTGGCCAGCTCGGCGGCGGCGAACTGCGCCTGCTCCAGCTTCTCCATCGCCTCCAGCTCGACCTCCTCCAGCACGCCCTGGCGCCGGGCCAGGGACTCCAGCTCGTGCTGCAGGCCCTGCACGTCCTTGGCGCTGCCGGCGCCGGACTCCAGCCGGGCGGTGTTGCGGGCGGCGCGCTCGCGCACCTGCGCCACGTCGGCCTCGGCCTTGGCGACGGCGCGCTCGCCGTCGCTGACGAGGGTGCGCGCGGCCACCAGGACGTCGCCGACGCGGCGCCGCTCGGCGAGCAGGGAGTCCAGCTCCGCCTGCTCGGGCACGGTCGCGCGCCGGTGCGCCAGCTGCGCGAGCCGGATGTCGACGGCCTGCAGGTCCAGCAGCTTCTGCTGGTCGATCGCCGGAGCCTTGGGCATCCGCCGGGTCACTCTCCTCGACTGGGGACGCGCAGCACCCAGGGGTCGGTGCGCGTGGTGGACACGTGGGCGTCCACGGTACGGCCGCGGGCGGCCAGGCCCGTCACCAGGCGGTCGGCGCAGCCGGCCAGCCAGGGCCACTCGCTGGCCCAGTGGGACACGTCCACCAGGTGCGGGGTGCCCGCGGCGCCGGCGGCGGCGCTCTCGCGGGCCTCGGAGGCGGGGTGGTGGCGCAGGTCGGCGGTGACGAAGACGTCGGCGCCGCTGGCGCGCACCTGCGCGAAGAGGCTGTCGCCGGAGCCGCCGCACACGGCCACGCGCCGCACGAGCGCGTCGGGGTCGCCGGCCACCCGCACGCCCTGCTCGGTGGCGGGCAGGGCCTGCGCGACCCGGTCGGCGAAGTCGGCCAGCCGCTCGGGCGCCGGCAGGGTGCCCACCCGCCCGATGCCCAGCTCGGGGCGCCCCGGCTCGGCGGCCAGCGGCTCCAGCGGGACGAGCCCGTCCAGGTCGAGCACGCGCGCCAGGGCGTCGGAGACGCCGGGGGCGGCGGCGTCGGCGTTGGTGTGCGCCACGTGCAGGGCGCAGCCGGCCTCGATGAGGCGGTGCACGAGGCGGCCCTTGGCGGTGGTGGCCGCCACGGAGCTCACCGGCCGCAGCAGCAGCGGGTGGTGCACCAGCAGCAGGTCGGCGCCGGCGTCCAGGGCCTCGTCGACGACCGCCTCGACGGGGTCGACGGCCAGCAGCACCCGGCGCACGGTGCGCGCGGGGTCCCCGCACACCAGGCCGACGGCGTCCCACGGCTGGGCCCAGCGCGCGGGGTGCAGGTCCTCCAGGACCTCCAGGACCTCGGCGAGCAGGGGCGGCGAACCGGGGGGCGCCGTCGTCGGCGCGGGGGTCGTCGTGGCCACGGCGGCACCCTAGCGGCGGGTGGGCCCGGCCGGGTTCGAACCGACGACGGCCGCGGTGTAAGCGCGGTGCTCTACCAGCTGAGCTACGGGCCCGCACCGGCGCGGGGCCGGGCGGCGTCCACGGTAGTGCCTCAGCGCGCCGCGCCCAGCGCCTCCAGGGCCCCCTGGTGCGCGGCCAGCGAGCGGGCCGCGTCCGCGGGGCTGCGCAGCGACCACAGCACCTTGCCGCCGGCCACCAGCAGCGACAGGCGCTCGCTGCGGCCGGTGCTCTCGTCGAAGGCGCCCAGGGCGCGCGAGACCGCCCCGTGCGGCCAGAAGTCGGACAGCAGCGGGAAGGGGTAGCGCCGGTCGTCGCCCCAGGCGCGCAGGGCGGGCACCGGGTCGCAGGACAGCGCCGCGAGCTGCACGCCCGCCTCGTCGAAGGCGTCGACGTCGTAGGCGAGCGCGCCCAGCTCGGCGGTGCAGTGCGTGGAGAAGGCCGCGGGCACGAGCACGAGCAGCGCGGGGCCCTCGGCCCACAGCTCCGACAGCCGCAGGGGCTCGCCGTGCTGGTCGTGCACCACCGCCCCGGGCACCGGGAAGGTGCTGCCGGGGCCGGTGGCCCGCGGGTGCGGCGCGCTCAGCGGCGGCCGTTCTTCGGGGTGGTCATGCGCGTGCCGGCCCAGTTGGCGGAGGCGCTGACGCTGCTGGTGGCGTGCAGCCCCACGGAGGGGGCGGCCTCGTCGATCTCGGCGGCCGGCACGTGCCCGGGCCGGCCCTTCTTGGGCGTCAGCAGCCAGACGATGCCGCCGTCGGCGAGGTTGGTGATGGCGTCGACGAGGGCGTCGCCGAGGTCGCCGTCACCGTCCCGGTACCAGCACAGGACGACGTCGGCGACGTCGTCGGCGTCCTCGTCGAGCAGCTCGTTGCCGGTGAGCTCCTCGACGGCGACCCGGAAGTCGTCGTCGACGTGCTCGTCCCAGCCGAACTCCTGCACGATGTTGCCGGGCTTGAAGCCCAGCTTGGCCACTGCCGCCGTGTCGGCGGCAGGGTCCGCGGTCGCGCCCACGTGCTGTCCTGCCTTCCCTCTGCCCCGCTCCGCGGGGTCGTCCATGGTCTGTGACCTCCTAGTCCAGCCCACCAGGCACCCCGTGCGCAAGGCGGCACCCCCGCCGGAGCGCCGCGCGAGCGCCGCGCGAGCGCCGCGCGAGCGCCGCCGGGCCGTGCCGCGGGGCCGCCCGGGGGCGCGCGCGGCGCCCCGCCGTGGCAGCCTGGCGGGCGTGGGACGGGTCACGACGCGCACGCGCACCGAGCGGCTGGACCTGCGCCCGGGGGGCCCGCGCACGCAGCGGGTGGACACCCTGGCGGTGGAGGAGCCCCTGCAGGTGGAGGTCGACGGCGAGCAGCTGACGGTGACGATGCGCACCCCCGGCGACGACGTGGACCTGGTGCTGGGCTTCCTGCACGCCGAGGGCCTGCTCGGCGGCGCCGGGGACGTGGTGGCGCTGCGGCACTGCACGGACCTCGGCGAGGACGGGCAGCCCACCTACAACGTGGCGCAGGTCACCGCCCGCCCGGGCAGCCGGCTGGCCGGCGAGCGGGTGGCGCGCCCGTTCACGACGACGTCGGCGTGCGGGGTGTGCGGCTCGGCGAGCGTGGAGCAGGTGCTGGACCGGGTGCCCGCGCCGCTGCACGGGGACGGGGTGCGCCTGGACCCCGGCGTGCTGGAGTCGCTGCCGGGGGTGCTGCGCGAGCACCAGGCGGCCTTCGAGCGCACCGGCGGCCTGCACGCGGCGGGCCTGTTCAGCGCCGAGGGCGAGCTGCTGTGCCTGCGCGAGGACGTCGGGCGGCACAACGCGGTGGACAAGGTCGTCGGCTGGGGGCTGCGCACGGGCGCGCTGCCGCTGCGCGGGCGGGTGCTGGTGGTCAGCGGCCGGGCCTCCTTCGAGCTGGTGCAGAAGGCGGCGATGGCCGGGGTGCCGGTGCTGGCGGCGGTCTCGGCCCCCTCCTCGCTGGCGGTCTCGCTGGCCCGGGCGGCGGGCATGACCCTCGTGGGCTTCCTGCGCCCGCCCACGGCCAACGTCTACGCCGGCGCCCACCGGCTGCGGGGGGCGGGTGAGCAGGTCCCCGCCGCGACCGGGCGGGTCCCGGGTGAGGTGGCCGTCGCCGTCGCGGAATAGCCTGGCCCCGTGCCCGCCGACCGCGGGCCGACCGGACGACAGCGGGAGGACCACCACCGTGGCCAGACGCGACGACGCGGGGAACGGCCCCGCGGGGCTCGGCCCCATCCTCAACGGGCTGCCCAGCCAGCTGCCCGACATCGACCCCGAGGAGACCGCGGAGTGGCTGGCCTCGCTCGACGGGGTCGTCGACGAGCGCGGCAAGAACCGCGCCCGCTACCTCATGCTCCAGCTGCTGCAGCGCGCCCGCGAGCAGCAGGTGGGCGTCCCCAGCCTCACCGCGACCGACTACATCAACACCATCGGCCCGGAGCAGGAGCCGTGGTTCCCCGGCGACGAGGACGTCGAGCGCCGCTACCGCGCCTGGATCCGCTGGAACGCGGCGGTCATGGTGCACCGGGCGCAGCGGCCCGGCATCGGGGTGGGCGGGCACATCTCCACGTACGCGTCGTCGGCGACGCTGTACGAGGTCGGCTTCAACCACTTCTTCCGCGGCAAGGACCACGCCGGCGGCGGGGACCAGGTCTTCATCCAGGGCCACGCCTCCCCCGGCGTGTACGCGCGCGCCTTCCTCGAGGGTCGCCTGAGCACCGAGCAGCTCGACGGCTTCCGCCAGGAGGTCTCGGCCGCGCCCAACGGGCTCTCGTCCTACCCGCACCCGCGCCTGATGCCGGACTTCTGGGAGTTCCCCACCGTCTCGATGGGCCTGGGCCCGGCGAACGCGATCTACCAGGCGCAGTTCAACCGCTACCTGCACAACCGCGGCATCAAGGACACCTCCCAGCAGCACGTGTGGGCGTTCCTGGGCGACGGCGAGATGGACGAGCCGGAGTCGCGCGGCTTCGCGCAGCTGGCCGCCTACGAGGAGCTGGACAACCTCACCTTCGTCGTCAACTGCAACCTGCAGCGCCTGGACGGCCCCGTCCGCGGCAACGGCAAGATCGTGCAGGAGCTGGAGGCGTTCTTCCGCGGCGCCGGCTGGAACGTCGTCAAGGTCCTGTGGGGCCGCGAGTGGGACTCCCTGCTCGCCGCCGACTCCCAGGGCGCGCTGGTGAACCTCATGAACGCCACGCCCGACGGCGACTACCAGACGTTCAAGGCCGAGAACGGCGCCTACGTGCGCGAGAACTTCTTCGGCCGCGACGAGCGCACCGCCAAGCTCGTGGCCGGCATGAGCGACGACGAGATCTGGTCGCTCAAGCGCGGCGGCCACGACTACCGCAAGGTGTACGCGGCGTACCAGGCGGCGGTGAACCACACCGGGCAGCCGACGGTGATCCTCGCCAAGACCATCAAGGGCTACGGGCTCGGGCCGCACTTCGCGGGCCGCAACGCGACCCACCAGATGAAGAAGCTGACGCTGGAGGACCTCAAGCTCCTGCGCGACTCGCTGCGCATCCCGATCAGCGACGAGCAGCTGGAGAAGGACCCCTACCGCCCGCCGTACTACCACCCCGGCGACGGCGACGAGGCGATCCAGTACCTGCGCAAGCGCCGCGCCGACCTCGGCGGCCCGGTGCCGCAGCGCCGCGTGCAGCACGCGCCGCTGCACCTGCCCGGCGAGGACGCCTACAAGGTGGCGGCCAAGGGCTCGGGCAAGCAGGAGATCGCCACGACCATGGCGTTCGTCCGCCTGCTCAAGGACCTCATGCGGGACAAGGAGTTCGGCAAGCGCGTCGTGCCGATCATCCCGGACGAGGCCCGCACGTTCGGCATGGACTCGCTGTTCCCGACGATCAAGATCTACAACCCGCACGGGCAGAATTACACGTCGGTGGACCGCGAGCTGATGCTGGCGTACAAGGAGTCGGTGGAGGGGCAGATCCTCCACGTCGGCATCAACGAGGGCGGTTCGGTGGCGGCGTTCACCGCGGCCGGCTCCTCCTACGCCACGCACGGCGAGCCGATGGTGCCGCTGTACATCTTCTACTCGATGTTCGGCTTCCAGCGCACCGGCGACAACATCTGGGCGGCCGCCGACACCATGGCGCGCGGCTTCCTCATCGGCGCCACCGCCGGCCGCACCACGCTGACCGGCGAGGGCCTGCAGCACGGCGACGGGCACTCGCTGCTGCTGGCGGCGACGAACCCCGCGGTGGTGTCCTACGACCCGGCGTACGCGTACGAGATCGGGCACATCGTCAAGGACGGCCTGCGCCGCATGTACGGCGACGAGCCCGAGAACGTCATGTACTACCTGACGGTCTACAACGAGCCGATGGTGCAGCCGGCCCAGCCGGAGGACGTGGACGTCGAGGGCATCGTGCGCGGCATGCACCGCGTGTCGGTGGGCCAGGGCGAGGGCCCGCGCACCCAGCTGCTCGCCTCGGGCGTGGGGGTGGCGTGGGCGCTGGAGGCCCAGCAGCTGCTGCGCGACGACTTCGGCGTCGTGGCCGACGTGTGGTCGGTGACGAGCTGGAACGAGCTGCGCCGCGACGGCCTGGCCTGCGACGAGCACGCGTTCCTCAACCCCGGCGACGACTCGCGGGTGCCGTTCGTGACGCGCAAGCTCCAGGACGCCCCCGGCCCCGTGGTCGCGGTCAGCGACTGGATGCGCGCGGTGCCGGACCAGATCCAGCCGTGGGTGCCGGGCGAGTTCGCCTCGCTGGGCGCCGACGGGTTCGGCATCTCCGACACCCGCGCCGCCGCCCGCCGGTACTTCCACATCGACGGCCCGTCGGTGGCGGTGCGCGCCCTGGAGATGCTCGCCCGCCGCGGCGAGGTCGACTGGCGCGCGCCCGGCCAGGCGATCGAGAAGTACCAGCTGCACGACGTGCGCGCCGGCCGCAGCGGCAGCGCCGGCGGGGAGAGCTGACCGCTCCCCCCGCCCGTCCCCGGGGCCCCGCACCGCTCGCCGGTGCGGGGCCCCGGTGCGTGCGGGGCCGACCGGGCGGCAGGCGGCGGCCGGGGCGGCGCGGCCCGCCACGCGCCGGGCGGCGCGCCCGGGGCGGTGCCCGTGGCAGGACCCTGCCGCGCCCGGCGGCGCGCTGACCGCGGCACCCCGTCCGGTTCCCCGCACCACCGGCGCCGGGCACGCTGGCGGGGACACCCCGCACCGGCTCCCCGGAGGACCCGTGGCTTCGCCGCCCGACACGACCGCCCCCGCGCTGGACGCCCCCGGTGCGCAGCAGGGGCCCTCGCCCGCGCGCCTGCGGGCCCTGCTGGTCCTGCTGTGCACGCCCCTGGGCCTGGTGATCGCGGCGAACTCCTCGCTGGCGCTGGCCCTGCCCTCCGTGGGCGCGGACCTGCGCGCGGACCAGAGCGCCCTGACGTGGGCCGTGGACGCCTACTCGCTGTTCTTCGCCGCGCTGCTGCTGCCCGCGGGCATCGCCGCCGACCGCTTCGGGCAGCGCACCCTGCTGGTGTGCGGGCTGCTCGTCTTCGGCGCCGGGAACCTGGCCTCGGCGTTCGTCACCTCCGCCGAGGCCCTCATCGCGCTGCGGGCCGTGTCCGGCGTGGGCGCGGCCGCGGTCTTCCCGGTGACGCTGTCGGCGCTGGTCTCCTCCTTCCCGCCGGAGCGGCGCGGCTTCGCGATCGCGGTGTGGTCCGGCGTCAGCGCGGGCGGCTCGGTGGTCGGCCTGCTGGCCGCCGGCGCGCTGCTGGAGGCCTTCTGGTGGGGCAGCGTGCAGGTGCTCTTCGGCGCCGCCGCGCTGCTGCTGGTGCCCGGCGTGCTCGCGCTGGTGGGGCAGCACCGCGACCCGCGCCTGTCGCTGGACCTGCCGGGGGCGCTGCTGGCGGTCGTGGCGCTGGCCGGGGTGGTCTTCGCCGTGCTGGAGGCGCCGCTGCACGGCTGGACGTCCGCGCGGGTGCTGGTGCCGCTGGCGCTGGGCCTGGCCGGCGCCACCGGCTTCGTGCTGCGCGAGCTGCGCACCGCCGAGCCCGCCCTGGACGTGCGGCTGTTCCGCAGCCGCGGCCTGGCGGTCGGCAGCCTGCTCGTGGTGGCGCAGTTCTTCACGGCCCTGGGCCTGTTCACCCTGCTGCCGCAGTACCTGCAGGTCGTGCCCGGCTACTCCCCCCTGCAGGCCGCGCTGGTCCTGCTGGCGCTGTCCGTCGGCGCCGGCGTCGGCTCGGCGGTGATGGGCGCGCGCGGGGCGGGCTGGGGGGCGCGCGGGCCCGCCGCCGCGGGGCTGCTGCTCATGGCCGCCGGCTTCCTGGGCCTGGCGCTGGCCGCCGGCACGGGCCTGCTGTGGCACGTCGTGGTGAGCCTGGTGGTCTTCGGCGCCGGCTTCGGCGCCTCCATGATCCCGGGGACGTCGCTGATCCTGCAGGGCCTGCCGCCGGAGCGGCGCTCGGTGGCCAGCGCCGTCAACGACATCACCCGCGAGGTCGGCGGCGTGCTGGGCATCGCGGTGATGTCCAGCGTCCTGGTCGCCACCTACCGCGAGGACCTGCTGCCGGCCCTGACGACGCTGCCCGTCCCGCTCGCCGAGGCCGCCCTGGGCGGCGCCGGCCCGGCGCAGGGCGTCGCGCAGGCCCTCGGGCCGGCCGGCGAGGCGCTGCGGGCGGCGGCCGCCGACGCGTTCGCCGCCGGGTTCGCCGACGCCTTCGTGCTGGCCTCCGGCGTGCTGGTGGTGGCGGCCCTGGCGTGCGGGGCGCTGGCGCCCAGCCGCCGCAGCCCGGGCCGGCACGTCCTGCGGACCTCGGGGCGCACCGGCGCGCCCCGGCCCGCCTCCCGACCCGCGCCCGGCACCCCGCGGCCGCGCGCACCCGACCCGGCCGGCTGAACCGGCCGGGCGCACGACCCGGTGCGCGCCCCGCGGGTGCGCACCGGGGAACCGACCCCGAGCACAGGAGAGCACCGTGCGAGTCCTCGTCAGCAGCCTGCCCGCCTTCGGGCACGTCTACCCCGTGATGCCGACGGCCGAGGCGCTGCGCGCCGCGGGCCACGAGGTGGTGGTGGCCACCGGCGGCACCCCCGCGGACCGGCTCGCCGCGGCGGGCTGGGAGGTGCAGCGCGTCGACGCCGTCATCGAGGCCGCGGTGGGGCGGGTGATGCGCGAGCGGCCGGAGCTGCGGACCCTGGAACCGCGCGAGCGCTGGCGGGTGGCGGCCGCCATGTTCGGCGAGGTCCTGGCCGCCGACGTGGACGAGCAGCTCACCCCCGTGCTGCGCGCCACCCGCCCGGACCTGGTCGTCTACGAGGAGCTGGCGATGGGCGCCGCGGTCGCCGCGGCGCGGGCGGGGGTGCCCGCCGTGCGGCACGGGGTGGGCCCGTGGTCGCCGCCGCCGATGGAGGCCGCGTGCGCGGCGTCCCTGACGGAGCTGGGCCGGCGCGGCGAGGGCGGCGAGCGCGTCCCCGAGGGCCCGGAGGTCTTCGGCCGCCTGCACCTGGACGTGTGGCCGGCGCAGCTGGGCCAGCCCGGCGCGCGGCTGCCGATCCCCTGCACCGCGCTGCGGCCGCAGGCGTGGAGCGAGGGCGAGCAGCCGGTGCCCGGGTGGCTGCGGGGCTCGCGCCCGCGGCCGGTGGTCTACGTGACCCTGGGCACCGTGGCCGCCGGCGAGGCGCCGGTGCTGCGCGAGGTGCTCACGGGCCTGGGCGAGCTGGACGTGGACGTGCTGGCCGCGATCGGCTCGGGGCTGGACCCGGCCGAGCTGGGGCCGCTGGGCCCGCGCGTGCACCTGGAGGCCTTCGTGCCCGCCGCGCGCGTGTTCCCGCTCGTGGACGTCGTGGTGCACCACGGCGGCAGCGGCACCCTGCTGGGCGCCTCGGCGGCCGGGCTCCCCCAGCTCGCGCTGCCGCAGCGCGCGCACGACCAGTTCCCCAACGCCGCCGCGCTGCGGGCGCAGGGGTGCGGCCTGGACCTGCAGCCGGGCGAGGTGACCGCGGCCGCGGTGCACGACGCCGTGCGGCGGCTGCTGGAGGACGGCGCGCACCGCGAGGCCGCCGGCCGCCTGGCCGCCTCGATCGCCGCGCTGCCGGCGCCGGCCGAGGTGGTCGACGTCCTGGTGGGCCTGACGGCCTGAGCGCACCCCCCTGCGCGCACCCCTGCGCGCGGGCGCGGACGGGGCCCGGGACCGCGGTGCGGTCCCGGGCC
>NZ_JBJLSG010000058.1:0-27619 GCF_050871925.1 Kineococcus gurbantunggutensis | reverse complement strand
CGACCGGCGGTGCCGGTCGCGCGGGGCCGCCGCGGGCGCGCCGGTCAGCTCGGCGAGGGGTCCTGCGAGGAGGCCGCCTCGCGCAGCGCCGGCAGGATCTCCGAGGACGCCGCGCGCAGGAAGTCCTCCTGGTGCTCGCCGCCCACCTGCACCAGCGCCAGGTCGGTGAACCCCGCCTCGAAGAACGCGCCCGCCGCCTCCACGATCGCGTCCACGTCGTTCCCGCACGGGACCTGCTCGGCCACGTCCTCCGGGCGCACGTACTTGCTGGCCCCCGAGAACCCGGCCGTCGTCGGCAGGTCCGCGTTCACCTTCCAGCCCCCGGCGAACCAGCGGAACTGCTCGTGCGCGCGGGCCACCGCCGCGTCCCGGTCGGCGTCCCAGCACACCGGCATCTGCCCGATGCGCCGGCTCGTCGCCGCCTGCGCCGGGTCGCGCGCGCCGTCCCACAGCGGGCCCAGCGAGCCGTCCGGCTCCACCGCGATCAGGTGGTCGGCCAGCGGCGCGAAGCGCGTGCACGACTTCTCGCCCGACACGCCCACCGCGATCGGCACCCGCCGCTCGGGCAGGTCCCACAACCGCGCCGAGTCCACCCGGAAGTGCTCGCCCGCGTAGCTGAGCAGCTCGCCGTCGAAGAGCGTGGAGATGATCTCCAGCGCCTCCACGAGCATGTCGTGGCGCTCCTCCACGGCCGGCCAGCCGTGGCCCACCACGTGCTCGTTGAGGTTCTCGCCCGAGCCCAGCCCCAGCGTGAAGCGCCCCTCCGAGAGCACCCCCATCGTGGCGGCCTTCTGCGCCACCACCGCCGGGTGGTACCGCAGCGTCGGGCACGTCACGTACGTCATCAGCTCCGCGCGGGAGGTGACCTGCGAGACCGCGCCCAGCACGCTCCAGGTGTACGGCGCGTGCCCCTGCGAGGTCAGCCAGGGGGAGTAGTGGTCGGAGAAGACCAGCAGGTCGAAGCCGGCCTCCTCCGCGGCGGCGGCGTCGCGCACCAGCCAGCGCGGGTCCGACTGCTCGCCCATGCACGTGTAGCCGAGGCGGACCTCGCTCACGCCCCGGCCCCCGCCAGGTGCTCCAGCAGGGTCTTGGAGAACGCGTCCAGGTCGTCCGGCTTGCGGCTCGTGATGAGCGGCCCCGGGCCCGAGGTGTCCACCACGACCTCCTCGTCCACCCACTCCGCGCCCGCGTTGCGCAGGTCCGTGCGCAGGCTCGGCCACGACGTCATCCGCCGCCCGCGCACCGCGTCCGCCTCCACCAGCGTCCACGGCGCGTGGCAGATCGCCGCGATCGGCTTGGAGGACGCCGCGAACTGGCCCACGAACGCCACCGCCTCCCCGCTCGTGCGCAGCGCGTCCGGGTTCGCCACCCCGCCCGGCAGCACCAGCGCGTCGTAGTCGCCCACCGTGGCGTCGGAGACCACCACGTCCACGTCGAAGGTGTCCGCCTTGTCCAGGTGGTCGAACGCCTGCACCTGCCCCGGCTGCGTCGAGATCAGCACCGGCTCGCCGCCGGCGGCCTGCACCGCCTTCCACGGCTCCGTCAGCTCCACCTGCTCGATGCCCTCCGGGGCGACCAGGAACGCCACCTTCTTGCCCTGCAGCTGCGTGTCGGTCATGCCCCCACGCTGGCACCGCGCACCGCGTCCGGCACCTCGGGACCGCCCCGGCCCCCGATCCCGCCGCGCAGCGCGCCCGCGCCGCCGCGCACGGTGACGCGCACCGTGACGCGCACCGTGACGCGCACCGTGACGCGCACCTCTGCCGACCCTCCTGCCCCGCACCCGCCCCTCGTGGAAGGATCAGCACGCCAGAGCCGCCACGACGAGGAGTCGACATGCCCATCGCCACCCCGGACGTCTACGCCGAGATGCTGGACCGCGCGAAGGCGGGTTCCTTCGCCTACCCCGCCATCAACGTCTCCTCGTCGCAGACCCTCAACGCCGCCATCCGCGGCTTCGCCGAGGCCGAGAGCGACGGGATCGTCCAGGTGTCCACCGGCGGCGCCGAGTTCCTCTCCGGCACCACCGTCAAGGACATGGTCCTGGGCGCGCAGGCCCTCGCCGAGTACGCCCACCACGTCGCCAAGGGCTACGGCGTCAACATCGCCCTGCACACCGACCACTGCCCCAAGGACAAGCTCGACAGCTACGTCCGCCCCCTGCTCGCCATCTCCCAGGAGCGCGTCGACGGCGGCCGCGACCCGCTGTTCCAGTCCCACATGTGGGACGGCTCCGCGGTCCCGCTGGAGGAGAACCTGCAGATCGCCGAGGAGCTGCTCGGCAAGGCCGCCGCCGCGAGGATCATCCTGGAGGTCGAGATCGGCGTCGTGGGCGGCGAGGAGGACGGCGTCGCCAACGAGATCAACGACAAGCTCTACACCACCGTCGACGACGCCCTGGCCACCGTGCGCGCCCTCGGCACCGGAGAGAAGGGCCGCTACCTCACCGCCCTCACCTTCGGCAACGTCCACGGCGTCTACAAGCCCGGCAACGTCAAGCTGCGCCCCGAGATCCTCCAGCAGATCCAGGAGGAGGTCGGCAAGGAGGTCGGCAAGGACAAGCCGTTCGACCTCGTCTTCCACGGCGGCTCCGGCTCCCTGCCCGAGGAGATCTCCGCCGCCGTCGACCACGGCGTCGTCAAGATGAACGTCGACACCGACACCCAGTACGCCTTCACCCGCCCCGTCGCCGAGCACATGTTCCGCAACTTCGACGGCGTGCTCAAGGTCGACGGCGAGGTCGGCAACAAGAAGCAGTACGACCCGCGCACCTGGGGCAAGGTCGCCGAGACCGGCATGGCGGCCCGCGTCGTCGAGGCCGCGCAGTCCCTGCGCAGCGCCGGCCAGCGCCTGAAGTGACGTCCCGCCGGCCCGGGCCCCGCGCGGGGGTCCGGGCCGGCGTGCGTCGGGTTCGTCGTGGTCGGGGTGCGCGGGCGTCGGCATGCCGCCGGGCACCCCTGCCCGCCCGGGCGAGGATCCGACCGGGGGACCCCGGTGGCCCGGGGCAGCGGCGTCAGGCCGGCTCGGGCCCGTCGTCGTAGGCGCTGCCGGACGTGTCGGCGCCCGGGCGCGGCTCCTCGTCGACCACGTCGAGCAGCTGCACGATGTTGGTCGTCTCGATGAGGAACTTCACCACCGCGGGCGGGCGGATCAGCGTCACGCGGCGCCCGCGCGAGCGCGAGGCCAGGCGGGCCAGGAAGGCCAGGCCGGTGGAGTCCATGAAGGTCACGTGGTGGGCGTCGACCTGGAGGGGCCGGCCGGAGGACAGGGCGTCCTCGGCGGCCTCGAGCAGGTCGGGGCCCAGCTCGGCGTCGATCTCCCCGGTCAGCACGACCCGCGTGGCGCGCGGCTCGTAGAGCACGTGCACGGACCCGGGGTCCACGGAGCGCACCTCGGGCATGCGGGACGTGTCCCCCGGGGGTGTCGCGTCGTTCGTCATCGTCCCTCCGCAGTACCGCGCTGGTGGCCGTGCCCGTTGGCTGCAGGCAGCCGGTGTCGGCGCGGCTCGTCGCCGCACAGTAGGTCACGACGCCCCCGCAGCGCGACGTGTCCCTCCTCGGGGGAGCGCGGACACCCTCGGCGCGCGGCGGGTCGAGGCCCACTGCATGCTATCCAGCGAGGTCGAGGTCGCCGTCGCGCACCTGCGACGCACCAGCCACGCGAGGAGCCCCACCGATGTCCGGCAGCCGACCGCAGCGCCTGCTGCTGCGCGACGCACCGGCCGCCGTGCTGCTGCTGGAGCTGCCCGCGCACGGCGGGGACGCGGTGGTCCTCGCCGCGGACGACGGCGCCGCGCACCTGGCGGGCGTCGGTGCGGACCCCTCCGCCGATCCGGGCGCTGCCGTGCCCCCGGGTCCGCCCGCGGACCTGCCCGCGGACCTGCCCGGCTTCTGCCGCGCCGCGGGGCTGCCCGCGCAGGTCGCCGCGCGCGCCCTGGCCGTGCCGGTGCCCGGGGAGCCGGTCGCGGGCCGCTGGTGGCTCGTCGTGGCGCCGGTGGACGCCCCCCGCCGCGCGCCGGACGGTGCCCGCCGCGCGCTGCTGTCGCTGCACGCGGTGGAGGGCGCCCCGGTGGCGCCGGGCGCCGCGGTGGCGCTCGTGCCCGGCGCCGCGCTGCTCGCCCTGCCCTCCGCGGCCGAGGCGCAGCGGGGGTGCGACGGCGAGGTCGAGTGGGTGGACGCGGCCTTCACGCGCGTGACCGGGGTGGCGGCCGCCGCCGCGCGCGGCGCGGGCCCGTCGCGGCTGCTGCCCGGCGGGGAGGCCGACCGCTCCGGGCTGCGCGGCGCGGTGCTCTCGGGGCGGGCGGTGTCCGCCACGGTGCCCGACGAGCGCGCCGACGGCACCCGCTTCCTGCACCGGGTGCGCGCCACCCCGCTGCGCGAGCGCTCCGGGGCGGTGCGCCGCGTCGTCACCTGGCACGCCGACGTCACCGCGCCCGGGCGCGCGGGAGCGGCGGCGGACCCGCTGCGCGCGCTGGACGCGCTCGCCGCGCCCGCGCTGACCCGCGAGGCGGTGGTGACCGGGCTCGGCGCCACCGTCCGGGCGCTGACCGGGACGGTGGCGCGCGCCGCGCTCGTGGCGCTGGCCGACGAGCCGCACGCCCGCGGCGGGAGCACCGAGGTCGAGGTGGTCGCCGCGGCGGGGGAGCCCTTCGAGGGGCTGCTGGGGCGGGTGTGGCGCCGCCCGCCGGGCGCGCGCGGCGACGACCCGCTGCTGGAGGCGCCCGGGCCCGGCGGCCCGCGGCTGCGGCCGCTGGCCGGCGGGGCGCCGGGCAGCGCCTCGGCGTGGCTGGAGCGGCTGACGAGCCCGGCGGGCCCGGGGGTGTCGGTGGTGGCGCTGCCCGGGCGCGGGCACGTCCTGGGGTGGCTGGTCGTCGTACCCGGTGAGGACGCGGTGGTGGGCGAGGACGGGGCCGTCCTGCGCGCCGCCGCGCACCGCGCAGGGTTGGCGGTGGAGAACGCGAGACTGCACGCACGGGAGCACGAGTTGTCAGAAACGCTGCAGCGCAGCATGTTGCCGGAGGACACCGCGGTGGAGGGCCTGGACGTGTGGGCCTTCTACGCGCCCAACGCCGACCACGCGCAGGTGGGGGGCGACTGGTACGACGTCCTGCGGGCCCCGGACGGCAGCGCCGGCGTCGTCATCGGCGACGTGGTGGGCCACGACGTGGAGGCCGTGGCCGCGATGGGCCAGATGCGCTCGGTGGTGCGCTCGGCCGCCCAGGAGCTGGACGACCCGGGCAGCGTGCTCATGCGCGTGGACCAGCTCGCCGCGGGCGTGAGCATCCCGCGGATGGCCAGCCTGGTGTACGCGACCCTGCAGCGCCTGGACGACGGCGGCTGGGAGGTGGCCTGGAGCAGCGCCGGGCACCTGCCGCCGCTGCTGCGGCGCGCCGGCGGGGGCACGGGCGTGGTGGAGGTCCTCAGCGACGCCACCGGCACCCTGGTCGGCCTGGGCGAGCGGCCCCGGCCCACCCGCGAGCGGGCGCTGCGCCCGGGCGACGTGCTGGTCTTCTACACCGACGGCCTCATCGAGGCGCGCCACCGGCCCATGCGCGACGGCATGGAGGTCCTCGTCGAGCTGCTGGCCGCCAGCCGCGCCCACGACGCCGCCGGCATCGGCGAGGAGCTGCTGCAGGGCCTGGGCGAGTCCCCCGAGGACGACACGGCGATCGTCGTGGTGCGGGTGCCCGAGGAGGTGGGGGAGCCGGCGCAGCGCGTCGCGGACACGCCCCGGCGGCGCCGCTGGCAGCTGCCCTCGGAGCCGTCCTCGGTGGGCAAGGCCCGCCACGCCACGCTGCGCGCCTGCGCGGTGTGGGGCCTGGGCGTCGGTCCGCAGGCGGAGATCGTGGTCTCCGAGCTCGTGGCCAACGCCGTCCTGCACGGCTGGGGGCCGGTGGGGCTGCGGCTGTTCGACCTGCCCGGCGCGCTGCGCGTGGAGGTGGAGGACGACAGCCCCGAGCACCCCCGCGTCGTGCAGGCGCGCCCGGACGGCGCCGGCGGGCACGGCATGCGCGTGGTCGCCACGCTGGGCCGCTGGGGCGTCACCCCCACCCGCCGGGGCAAGATCGTCTGGGTGGAGGTCCCCACCTCCCCGCCCGCCGCGCCCGCCTGAGCCGCACCGCCCCGAGCACCACGCCCGAGCACCGCACCCGAGCAGCACTCGAGAGGAACCCGCGTTGAGCACCGGCACGAACCTGCTGGGCGGCCCGCCGCCCACCCACCTGCCCGCGCACCCCGAGGTCGACGAGCAGCTGGCCGGCGGCGCCGACCCGGCCGCCGTGGCCGCCGCGCACCCCGCCGCCTCGCTGCCGTGGGCGCTGCTCGCCGAGCGCGCCCTGGCCGCCGGGGGCGAGGAGCAGGTCGTCACCGCCTACGCCTTCGCCCGCACCGGCTACCACCGCGGCCTGGACGCGCTGCGCCGCGCCGGCTGGCGCGGGCACGGCCCCGTGCCGTGGTCGCACGCGCCCAACCGCGGCTTCCTGCGCGCCCTGGCGGCGCTGCAGCGGGCCGCGGAGGCGATCGGCGAGGAGGTGGAGGCCACGCGCTGCCGGGACTTCCTGCGCGACTGCGACCCCGCCGCGGTGACCGAGCTGCTGCCGTGAGCGCGCCCGGGGACGCCCCCGCGGACGGTGCCGCCGGGTCCGCCGGGTCCGCCGGGTCCGCCGGGTCCGGCGCGCCGGTCGTCGTCGTGGGCGCCGGCATCGCCGGGGCCGCGTGCGCGCGGGTGCTCGTGGACGCCGGCGTGCCGGTGCGCGTGCTGGACCGCGGCCGCCGCCCCGGCGGCCGGATGAGCGGGCGGCGCGTGGAGACGGCGGCGGGCGTGCGCGTCACCGACCTCGGCGCGTCCTACTTCACCGTCTCCGAGGACCCCGCGGACGCCTCCGCGGCGGGCCCGGGCGACGGCTTCGCCGGGCAGGTCGCCGACTGGGAGGCGCGCGGGCTGGCGCGGCGCTGGACGGACACCTTCGCGGTGCTCAGCGGCCGCGCCGCCGACGGCGCCCGCCTGGACGGGAAGGTCTCCACCGGCCCCTGGCGCTGGGGCGCGCCGGCGGGCCTGCGCAGCCTCGTCGACGACCTGCTGGCCCCGCCCGGGCGCGCGGCGGTGCCGGTGGAGACGGCCACCGAGGTCGAGGGCGTCGAGGCGGGCCCGGACGGGCCCAGCGTGGACGGCCGGCGGGCCGCGGCGGTGGTGCTGGCGATGCCGGACCCGCAGGCCGCGGACCTGCTGCCGCGCATGGTCGCCTCCCGCCTGGACGTCGCCGCCCGCTGGCACTACCGGCCCTCCATCGCGGTGTACGCGGCGTGGCCGGAGCGCTGGTGGCCCGACTTCGACGGCGCCTTCGTCAACGACAGCGACCTGCTGACCTTCCTGGCCGACGACGGCGCCCGCCGCGGCGACGGCGCGCCCGTCCTCGTGGCGCACACCGCCCCGGACCTGTCCGCCGAGCACCTCGACGACCCCGCCGCCGTGGTGGCGCCCGTGGTGGCCGAGCTGGGGCCGCTGCTGGCCGGGCACCCCACGCCCGTGCCCTCCTGGAACCGCGCGCACCGCTGGTCGCTGGCCCAGCCGTTCAAGCAGCACGCCGACCAGCCCTTCGGCTTGGACGAGGCCACCCGCACCGCCGTGTGCGGGGACTCCTGGGGGCGCACCTCCAAGGTGGAGACGGCGTGGGCCTCGGGCACCGCGCTGGGCCGGGAGCTGGCCGGGCGCCTGGCCCCCTGACGCGCCGCACCGGCACCGGCACCGGCACCGGCACCGGCACCGCGCCCGACCCGCGCCCGACCCGCCCGGTCCGCGCCCGCTCCCGCGGGCGGGGACCGGGGCGGAGCGGTGCCGGTAAGCTCGGCGCGGTCCGCGACGGCCCCGGCCGGGTCCGAGGGGCCACGTGCACGCAGGACCGCGAACGCTTCAGGAAGCAGGGGATGTCATGCCCGCGATCGTGCTCATCGGCGCCCAGTGGGGGGACGAGGGCAAGGGCAAGGCCACCGACGCCCTCGGCGCCCGCGTCGACTACGTCGTGAAGTTCAACGGCGGCAACAACGCCGGTCACACGGTGGTCGTGGGCGACGAGAAGTACGCGCTGCACCTGCTGCCCTCCGGCATCCTCACCCCCGGCGTCACCCCCGTGATCGGCAACGGCGTCGTGGTGGACCCCGGCGTGCTCTTCCAGGAGATCGACGCCCTGACCGCCCGCGGCGTGGACTGCTCCAAGCTGCTGGTCTCCGCCTCCGCGCACGTGATCGCCCCCTACAACCGGGTGCTGGACCAGGTCACCGAGCGCTTCCTGGGCAAGCGCAAGATCGGCACCACCGGCCGCGGCATCGGCCCCACCTACGCGGACAAGATCAACCGCGTCGGGGTGCGCGTGCAGGACCTGTTCGACGAGAGCATCCTGCGGCAGAAGGTCGAGGGCGCCCTGGACCAGAAGAACCACCTGCTGGTGAAGGTCTACAACCGCCGGGCCGTCTCCGTCGCGGAGACCACCGAGGCGCTGCTGTCGTACGCCGAGCGGCTGCGCCCGATGGTCCGCGACGTCGGCCTGGAGCTCTCGCGCGCGCTGGACCGCGACGAGATCGTCCTCTTCGAGGGCGGGCAGGCCACGATGCTCGACATCGACCACGGCACCTACCCGTTCGTGACGTCCTCCAACGCCACCGCGGCCGGCGCGTGCACCGGCACGGGCGTGCCGCCCAACCGCATCGACCGCATCATCGCCGTCGTCAAGGCGTACACCACGCGCGTGGGCGAGGGCCCCTTCCCCACCGAGCTGCTCGACGCCGACGGCGAGAAGCTGCGCCGCGACGGCGGGGAGTACGGCACCACCACGGGCCGCCCGCGCCGCACCGGCTGGTACGACGCCCTCGTGGCCCGCTACACCGCGCGCGTCAACGGCGTCACCGACTTCGTGCTCACCAAGCTGGACACCCTCACCGGCTGGGAGCGGATCCCGGTGTGCGTGGCGTACGACGTGGACGGCGTCCGCCACGAGGAGATCCCGATGTCGCAGAGCGACTTCCACCACGCCACCCCGGTGTACGAGCACTTCGAGGGCTGGACCGAGGACATCTCCGCGGCGCGCTCGTTCGCGGACCTGCCCAAGAACGCCCAGCGCTACGTGGAGGCCGTGGAGGAGCTGTCCGGGGCGCGGATCTCCGCCGTCGGCGTGGGCCCGGACCGCGAGCAGACCGTCGTGCGCCACGACCTGCTCGGATGAGCGCGCACCCCCTGTACGAGGCGGCGCTGGACGACGTGCCGCCGCGCGTGCTCTACGAGCTGCTCAAGCTGCGCGTGGACGTGTTCGTGGTGGAGCAGGAGTGCGCCTACCCCGAGCTGGACGGGCGCGACCTGGAGCCGGGCGCGCTGCTGCTGTGGTCGCAGGACGCCGCCGGCCGGGTGCTGGGCACGCTGCGGCTGCTGCGCGAGCCCGGCGACCGCGAGCACGCCCGCATCGGCCGCGTGGCCACCGCGCGCGAGGCCCGCGGGCGGGGCGTGGCCGCCGACCTCATGCGCCGCGCCCTGGAGCTCGCCGGGCAGGCGGAGGTCGTCCTGGACGCCCAGGCGCACCTGGAGGGCTGGTACGGCCGCTTCGGGTTCGTCGCCGACGGGCCGGCCTTCGACGAAGACGGCATCCCGCACGTGCCCATGCGGCGGGAAGCCCCCCTCGCCCTGTGACCGCGCGGGTGCACGAGGTGCTGGAGTGGGCCCGCGCGCTGCCGCACCGCCGTCCCGGTGACGGCGTGGCGCGCCGGCTGGCGGAGTGGACGACCCCCGAGGTGGTGGCCGCGGTGCTCGCCGACGGCGGGCGCGGGCTGCAGGCGCAGCTCGACGGGCTGCCCACCGAGCGGGACTGGGTCGGCGAGTGCGGCGGGGTCACCGGCGCGGTGCTGGTGCTGGCGGAGGTCGACGCCGCGCTGCGCTGACCCCCGGTGCGCAACCCGGGGTTGACAGCCGTCGTCAACCCTGGGTCACTCACGCGTGTGGACACCGTGGCGCACGAGGCGCCGGACTGGGCGCGCGCGCTGCCGCACCGCGCCCCCGGCGACGGCGCCGCCGAGCGCCTGGCGCGCTGGACCACCCCCGGCGTCGTCGCCGACGTCCTGGCCGACTCCGGCCGCGGCCTGCTCGCCCAGCTCGCCGGCGCCCCCGCCGGGCGCGACTGGGTGGGCGCGTGCGGCGGGCTGCTCGGCGCCGTCGTCGTGCTCGCCGAGGTCGACGCCGCCGCCTCCGCGCTGCGCTCGACCGTGGCCGCCGCCCGCTCCCGCGCGCTGGCCGAGCTGGTGCTCGACCACAGCCTCGTCGAGCTCGCCGCCGCCCTGGGCGTCACCCGGCAGGCGCTGCACAAGAGCGTGCGGGGGGTGCGGGGGCTGTGAACCGCGGGACCGACGAGGAGGACGCCGTGGACGTCGTGGACGAGCGGGTGCGGGCACGCCCCGGGACCCACCCGCTGCGGGCCCCCGGGGCCGGGCGCCGGCTGTACGCCGCCGGGCTGGTGGTGCAGCTCGCCGGGCTGCTCGGCGCCTTCACGGTGCTGCTGTTCGACGTGCTCGACGACCACGACCGGCTGCCGCTCGTGCTGTCCCTGGCGCCCCTGGCCGGGGTGCTGCTGCAGGTGGCCGGGCAGCGGCTGTGCGCGCGCGCCTGGTGGCACGTGCCGCTGCGCTCGCCCGACGCGCCGCCGGACGCCGTGGAGGTCGCGTTCTGGAGCACCGTCGCGCTCGCCGTCGCGGCGGCGGCCGCGGTCGTCGCGCTCGTGCCCGCCGCGCCGGAGCCCTCCGACCTGTGGCTGCTCCTCACCGCGACCCTGCTGCTGGCCCTGCTGCCCGAGGTGCAGCGCCCCGGGCCCGAGCCGCCCGCCCCGCAGGTCTGGCGCACCGGCCCGCTGGTGGCCGCCGCCGCGGTGGCGCTGGGGATCGGCGTGGGCGCCGGGCTGGTCGGGCCCGCCGGGGTGGCCGTGACCCTCGCGCTGCTGGCGGGCGGGCTGGTGGCGCAGCGCGCCTGGCTGCGCCACCGCTACGGCCGCTGAGCACCGCTGCGGCCGCTGAGCGCGCAGCCCGCCGGGCTCAGACCTCCTGGACCGCGGGCTCCTGCGCCACCGGCTCCTGCGCCACCGGCTCCTGCCCGCCCGGCTCCTGCGCGGCGGTGCGGATCGTCAGCCCGTCCAGGTAGGAGGCCACGTTCGCGCGGACCTGCTCGACGTTGTCGCCGCCGAACTTCTCCAGCAGCGCGTCCGCAAGCACCAGCGCGACCATCGCCTCGGCCACCACGCCCGCCGCGGGCACCGCGCAGGCGTCGGAGCGCTGCGCGATGGCCTGCGCGGCGCCGCCGGAGGCGGTGTCCACGGTGTCCAGCGCGCGCGGCACCGTGGAGATCGGCTTCATGGCCGCGCGCACGCGCAGCACCTCGCCGTTGCTCATGCCGCCCTCGACGCCGCCGGCGCGGTCGGTGCGCCGGCGCACCGTCATGCCCTCGCGGCCCTCGCCGCCGTCGGTGCGCTCGATCTCGTCGTGCGCGGCCGAGCCGCGGCGCCGGGCCGTCTCGAAGCCGTCGCCGACCTCCACGCCCTTGATCGCCTGGATGCCCATGAGGGCCGCGGCCAGGCGCGCGTCGAGCTTGCGGTCCCAGTGCACGTACGAGCCCAGCCCCGGCGGCAGGCCGTGCACGACGACCTCCACGACACCGCCGAGGGTGTCGCCGGAGGAGTGGGCGTCGTCGATCTCGGCGACCATGCGGGCGCTGGCGGCCGGGTCGGCGCAGCGCACCGGGTCCGCGTCCACGGCGTCGCGGCGGCCGCGCCCGGGCAGCGTGCCCGGCGCCACCTCCACGGTGCCCACGGCGACCACGTGGGAGAGGACCTCCACCCCGGCGGCCTGCGCGAGGAAGGCGCGCGCCACCTCGCCCAGCGCCACGCGGGTGGCGGTCTCGCGGGCCGAGGCGCGCTCCAGCACGGGGCGGGCGTCGTCGAAGCCGTACTTCTGCATGCCGGTCAGGTCCGCGTGCCCGGGGCGCGGGCGCGTCAGCGGCGCCGAGCGCCCGCGGGCGGGCAGCCGGCCGGGCTCGTCGTAGCGGCGGCCCTCGGCGTCGGCGGGGTCGGCGGCCATGACCTCCTGCCAGCGCGGCCACTCGCTGTTGCCGATGCGCAGCGCGACCGGCCCGCCCTGGGTGCGCCCGTGGCGGATGCCGCCGATGACCTCCAGCTCGTCCTGCTCGAAGCCCATCCGGGCGCCGCGCCCGTGCCCGAGCCGCCGGCGCGCCAGGGCCGCGCGGATGTCCGCGCTGCTCACCTCCACGCCCGCCGGCAGGCCCTCGAGGATCCCCGCGAGCGCCGGACCGTGGGACTCGCCTGCCGTCAGCCACCGCAACACGCGCCCGATTCTGCCCCACGCGCGCGGCGCCGCCGTCCGCGCGCCCCGGCGGGGTGCCGCCGGGTCAGTCGGCCAGTTCGCTCAGCAGCGGGTCGATCCGGTACGGCACCAGCTCGCGCATCGCCAGGGACGTGCGGGTGCGCACCACCCCGGGGATCGAGAGCACGTCCTGGCCCACCCGGTACAGGTCGTCCGCGTCGCGCGCCACGACCCGGCACATCAGGTCGCCGTCACCGGTGATGCCGTGCACCTCCAGCACCTCGGGGGTCTCGCGCAGCGCCCGCAGGGTGTCCTCCTGCTGGCCCTGGTGGATCTCCACCATGACGAACGCGGAGACGGAGAAGCCCAGCGCGGCCGGTGCCAGGCGCCGGGAGAAGCGGTGCAGCACCCCGTCGGACTCCAGGCGCTCCAGGTGCGCCTGCACCGTGCCGCGGGCGAGGCCGAGCTGGCGCGACAGGCCCAGGACGGTCGCGCGGGGGTCTTCGTCCAGCGCGAGCAGGATCCGGGCGTCGATGGTGTCGAGGCGGCGCACCGGCACATCTTCGCGCATCGGGCGGCGGGGGAGCGGTCATTGTGCCCACTCCGCCGCGCGGGGGCTGTGCAGGTTCGGCGCGATCAGCCCCGCGGGGTGCCCACGTGGACGAGGACCTGCCCGTCGGCGACCTCCACGCGGTGCGTGCGCACCGGGCGGATCGCCGGCGGGCCGGAGGGCTCGCCGCTGCGCAGGTCGAACGCCGAGGCGTGCCGGGGGCACTCCACGGCGCAGCCCTCCACCCAGCCGTCGGCCAGGGACTCGTTGGCGTGGGTGCAGGTGTCGTCGATCGCGTACAGCTCGCCGTCGACGTGGAAGACGGAGACGGGGGCGCTGACGCCGGGGCCGTCGTAGCGCACGACCCCCCCCTCGGGCAGGGCCTCGACGGGGCAGACCGCGACCGGTGCGGGCGGGGTGGTGCCGTTCACGGGCTGGACCTCCTGGTGCGGGCGCTGACCGGGCCAGTGTGCCCGACCGCCCGGCCCGCCCCGCCCGCCGGCCGTCGTACCGTTGACCCGGTGGACACGCAGCACCCGCCCGCCGCCCGCGCGGGCGCACCGGGCCCCGGTGCTCCGGCCCCGGCGGAGCGCGAGCAGCTCACCCGCGGGGAGTGGACGGCGCGCGAGGCCGCGCACGAGCGGCGCGCGCACGTCCTGACCGCCGCCGCCGTCGAGCGCCGCCGCCTCGGGCGGGCGCACCCGGTGGAGGACTTCCTCTTCACGTACTACTCGTGGGCGCCGGGCAAGCTGCGCCGCTGGCACCCCGGCGTCGGCGTGGAGCTGCTCGACGCCGGCGAGCGCGAGGGCTGGGCGCACTACGCCGGCACCGGCCGCGGCGTGGCGGTGGACGCGGCCTCGCTGCGCGCGCAGCGCGAGTCGACCGTGCGGCTGGCGCGCGACGTGCTCGCCGCCACCCGCACCCGTCCCGCGCAGCTGGGCTGCTTCGGGCTGCACGAGTGGGCGATGGTGCACCGCAGCACCCCCGAGCAGGTGCGCCACGCGGGCCTGCCGCTGCGCCTGGGCCACGCCGGCACCGACGCGGTGGTGGAGTCGCACCGCATCCGGTGCAGCCACTACGACGCGTTCCGCTTCTTCACCCCGTCCGCGGTGCCGCGCAACGAGCTGAGGCCCACGCGCACGCAGCAGGCCGCGATGGAGCAGCCGGGCTGCCTGCACGCCACGATGGACTGCTACCGGTGGGCGATGAAGCTCTCGCCCGCGGTGCCCGGCGAGCTGCTGCTGGACTGCTTCGAGCTGGCCCGGGACGTGCGCGAGCTGGACATGCGCGCCTCGCCCTACGACGTGGCCCCGCTGGGCTACGAGCCGGTGCCGATCGAGACGCCGGAGGGCAAGGCGCAGTACGTGCGCGCCCAGCGGGCCTTCGCCGAGCGCGCCGACCCGCTGCGCGCGGCGCTGGTGGAGGTCTGCGACGCGGTCCTGTCGGCCTGACCCCCGCGCACCCCGGGCCCGACCGCGGCGGGGCCGGGCGGGGGGAGCGGCGGGTGGGGGAGCTCAGGCGGGGGAGGCCACGGCGGCGTCGTCGGACTCCACCGCGGCGTTCCACTGCGGCTTCTCGCCGCGCCAGCCGTCCTCGGTGCGCCCGCGGCGCCAGTACCCGGAGGCGGAGAGCATCTCGCGCGGCACGCCGAGGTCGGTGCGCACCCAGCGGCGCACCGCGCGCACGCAGTCGGCCTCGCCGTGCACGAAGGCGTGCGGGGCGCCCGCGGGCAGCTCCAGGGAGCGCAGCAGCTCCACCAGCGCCTCGGGGTCCGGGGCGCCGTGCAGCCAGTGCACCCGCAGCTCGCCCGGGCACGGCAGCGCCTGCTGCTCCGCGGGGCCGTGCACCTGCACGACCGCCACGGCCCTCGCGCCGGCGGGCACCCGCTCCAGGGACGCGGCGATCGCCGGCAGCGCGCTGGCGTCGCCGACCATGAGGTGCCACGGCGCGGCCGGGTCCGGGGAGTACGCCCCGCCCGGCCCCATGAGGTGCACGACGTCGCCGGGGCGGGCGGCGGCCGCCCAGGGCCCCGCGACGCCCTCGTCGCCGTGGTGGACGAAGTCGATCGTCACCTCGCCGCGCTCGGCGTCGACCGCGCGCACGGTGTAGGTGCGCACCACCGGCCACTCCTCGCGAGGGCGCGCCGCGCGCACCGCGGCCACGTCCAGCGGCTCCTCCAGCGCGGTGCCCGGGGCGGGCAGGACGACCTTGACGTAGGAGTCGGCGTGCTCGGCACGCAGGTCGGCGAGGTCCTCGCCGCCGAGCACCACGCGCACCACCTGCGGCGTGATCCGCTCGGTGCGCACGACGACGGCGCGGCGCTGGCGCCGCCCGCCCTGCGCCCGGCCGCCGCCGCTGTCGCGGCGGAAGGGGTTCTTCACTCCTGGTCCCTCCAGATCCGGGTGCTCAGGCACCCTCGGCGCGACCCTCGCGCCAGTAGCCCATGAAGGCGACGGAGGCGCGCGGCAGGCCCACGTCGCGCACCAGGTGCCGCCGCATCCGCTTGACGAGCCCCGCCTCGCCGGCGAGCCAGGCGTACAGGCACTCCGGGCCGGTGGCCACGGCCCGCTCGGGGACGTCCCAGAGGATGCCGGCGTCCAGGTCGACGTCCTCGAAGTCCAGCGCGATCGTGCGGGAGGCCTCGTCGACCAGCGGGCCGGCGATCTCCTCCACGCGCGGGCACAGCAGCTCCCCGTGCGCGCGCCGGCCGCCGCGGGGCAGCCACTCCACGGTGACGTCGGCGTCGGAGGAGACGTCGACGGCGTCGGCGATGTCGGGGACCTCCAGGACCGCCACGGCGCGCGCGCCGGCGGGCAGCTGCTCCAGCACCGCGCACACCGCGGGCACGGCGGTCTCGTCGCCGGCCAGCAGCAGGGTGCGGGCCTCGGCGGGCGGGGCCCACTCCACGCCCCACATCCGGCCGGTGCCCGGGGTGCAGGAGCCCACGAGCGCGACCCGGTCGCCGGGGCGGGCGCTCGCCGCCCAGGAGGCGGCCGGGCCGGCGGCGCCGCCGTGCACGCCGTGCAGGACGAAGTCCACGTCGACCTCGGCGTGGGAGGTGGCGGTCGCGGGCCGCGCCGCGCGCACCGTGTAGGTGCGCATGACGGGGCGCACCTGCTCGGGCAGGGCGCGCCACCACGCGTACCAGTCGCCGCGCGGGGCCCCCAGCGCCTCGAACGGCACCTGCGGCAGCAGCACCTTCAGGCGCTGGTCGAAGCCGCCGGGCTCGAAGGAGTCCAGCTCGGGGGAGGAGAAGGTCAGGCGGGCGAAGCTGGGGCCGAGCTGCTCGCGCCGCACCACCGCCACCTCGAAGAGGCGGTACTCCGGGCGCGCCGCTGAGCGCACCGCCGCCCGGGCGGTCGTGCGTTCGGTCGTGGCCGTCATGCCGCCTCCGTCGTCGATCGGTGAGGACAGGCTAACCACAGGACCCCCGTGCGTGGGAAGCGCGGTGACCACCGTCACCGTCCCGCCACCCCTCCGCCGCTCCCTCGACACCCCTCGACACCCCTCGACACCCCTCGACGCCCCGGGGCGCGCCGCGAGACCGCGACCCCGCGGCCCGCCGGGCGCGTGCGGCACCCCCGGGGCGGGTACGGGGGACGGCATGACGAACCCACGGGGCAACGGGCTGCGGTCGGTGGCCGACCAGTCCGAGGAGGAGCGCGGCGGCCCGGGCAGCATCCTGTCCCGCCAGAGCCGCGACCACGCCGACCTCGACGCGCTCATGCGCGCCCACGACGCCGAGACGGACCCCGACGCCCGCGGCCGCGTCCTGGCCGAGCTCGCCGAGCGGGCCCTGCGGCACGCCTTCGCCGAGGAGACCGTGCTCTTCCCGGCGTACCGCACGCACCTGCCCGAGCACGGCGAGGAGCTGACCCGGCACATCGAGGGCGACCACCAGCAGGTCAACGAGCTGCTGGAGCAGCTCCAGGACGCCGACCCGCGCTCGGCGGGCTACGACGAGCTCGTGCACCGCGCCTTCGAGGTGATCCGCCACGACGCCCACGACGAGGAGGACGACCTGCTGCCGCGGCTGCAGCGCGTGGCCTCCGTGGAGGAGCTGCGCGCGATCGGCGCCGCCTGGGAGGTCCAGCGGCGGGTGGCGCCCACCCGCCCGCACCCGCGCGTGCCGCGCCGCCCGCCGGGCAACGCCCTGGCCGCCGTGCCGCTGTCGGTCACCGACCGCGTCAAGGACGCCGCCGAGCACCTCGCCGGGGCCGGGGCGGCCCGGCGCGCCGGGACCGCGGTGGCCGCGGTGCTCCTCGCGCTGACCGCCGTCGCCGCCGCGCGGGCGCTGCGCCGGCGCTGAGAGGGGGGCTCGAAGGGCCCCGAGGGGGCGCGGGGAGGGGGCGCCGGCGGGCGCCTCCTCAGTGCGGCAGCAGCCGGTGCGACTCCTCGCGGTCCACGCCCTGCGCCTGCAGCAGGTCCACCACCACCGAGCGCAGCTGCGCCACCACCACCGTCGCCGAGAGCGACTCCGCGCCCAGCGTGCGCGGGCCCAGCGTCACCGCCAGCTCCTTCAGCCCCGCCACCGACGGCGGCACCGACTCGCCCTCGTAGGCCGGCTGCCCCAGCGAGCGCACCGCGGCCGCCAGGGACTCCACCGCCCCGGCCAGCGAGGCGGGCAGCTGCTCGTCGTACTCCAGGGCGGTGCAGATGCGCCGCAGCATCACCCGCACGTTGCGGGTGGCGCGGTCCACCCCGGCCTGGATCCGCTGGTGCTCGGCGATCTCCCGCCGGCTGCCGCGCCGCAGCGGCGAGATGCGGTGCACCTCGCGCCCGGCGAGCACCGCCTGCGCCCACGCCTCCAGCTCGGCCTGGGTGCCGCGGGCGCGCTCCAGCGCCGCCTCCGCCTTGTCCGCGTCGTGCTCGCGCACCGCCTCGGCGGCGTCCTCCAGCAGGTCCGCGAGCTGCCCGGTGAACGCCCGGCCCCTGCTGCGCACGTCGCGGGTGGGGTCCGAGGGCAGCAGCGCGGCGATCGCCAGCGCCACCACCACCCCCGTCATGGCGTCCAGCCACCGCCCGTACCCGCCGCCCTGCTGCGGGGGGAAGGCGATGATGAACGTGGCCTGCAGCGCCGCCTGGTTCACCAGCAGCACCCCGGAGTCCAGGAAGCGGGCGATGCCCATCGCGGCGACGACGATGAGGGAGATCTGCCAGGGCCCGCGGCCGATGAGCTGGGCGATGACGGTGCCCAGCAGCACCCCCACGGTCACCCCGGCGCCCAGCTCGGCCACCCGCCGCAGCCGCGCGTTGTTCTGCACGCCCAGCGAGACCACGACCGCCACGCACGCGAACACCGGGTACGGCTGGTTCCACAGCGCCTGCGCCAGCGTCCAGGCGACGCCCGCGCCCAGCCCGCACTGCAGGATCTGCCACCACGAGCCCTGCCAGCGCCGCCACCCCGTGCGCGTCCGGCGCCGGGCGGCGAGGGCGAACGGGATGCTGCGGGGCACGGGCGGATCATCCCGCACGAGCCCGTCCCGCGCCCGTCACGGCCCGCCCCGCGCAGGCCCTACGCTCGGTCGCCGTGGACGTCCTCGTCATCGGCTCCGGTGCCCGTGAGCACGCCCTGGTGCGCGCCCTGCTCGACGACCCGGGGGTGGACCGGGTCGTCGCCGCGCCGGGCAACGCCGGCACCTCCCTCGTGGCCCCGTGCGAGCCGGTGGACGCCGCCGACCCGGCGGCCGTGGCCGCGCTGGCGCGCCGCCTGGGCACCGACCTCGTCGTGGTCGGCCCGGAGGCGCCGCTGGTGGCCGGCGTGGCCGACGCGGTGCGCGCGGAGGGCATCGCCTGCTTCGGCCCGTCGGCCGAGGCCGCCCGCCTGGAGGGCTCCAAGGCCTTCGCCAAGGAGGTGATGGCGGCCGCCGCGGTGCCCACGGCGATGGCGCACGTGTGCACCACCGAGGAGCAGGTCGCCGCCGCCCTGGACGCCTTCGGCGCCCCGCACGTCGTCAAGGACGACGGCCTGGCCGCCGGCAAGGGCGTGGTCGTCACCGGCGACCGGCAGGCCGCGCTGGAGCACGCGCGCGCCTGCCTGGGCCACGGCCCCGTCGTCGTGGAGGAGTTCCTCGACGGCCCGGAGGTGTCGGTGTTCTGCCTCACCGACGGCGAGGACGTCGTGGCGCTGGCCCCCGCGCAGGACTTCAAGCGCGCCCTGGACGGCGACGCGGGCCCCAACACCGGCGGCATGGGCGCCTACTCGCCGCTGCCGTGGGCGCCGGCGGACCTGGCCGAGCAGGTCGTCGAGCGCGTGGCGCGGCCCGTGGTGGCCGAGATGGCCCGGCGCGGCACCCCCTTCAGCGGCGTCCTGTACTGCGGGCTGGCGCTGACCTCGCGCGGCCTGCGCGTGGTGGAGTTCAACGCCCGCTTCGGCGACCCGGAGACCCAGGTGGTGCTGGCGCGCCTGGCCACCCCGCTGGGGCAGGTGCTGCGCGCGTGCGCCACCCCGGGCGCGCTGCGCGACCTGCCGCCGCTGCGCTGGCGCGAGGACGCCGCGGTCACCGTGGTCCTGGCCGCCCCCGGCTACCCCGAGGCGCCCGTCACCGGCGGGCTGCTGCGCGGGCTGGAGGACGCCGAGGCGGTGCCCGGCGCGCACGTGCTGCACGCCGGCACGGCCCTGGCGCCCGACGGCACGGGCGTGGTCAGCTCCGGCGGGCGGGTGCTGTCGGTGGTGGGCACCGGCGAGGACCTGGCCGCCGCGCGCGGGGCCGCCTACGCGGCGCTGCGCGCGGTGCACCTGGACGGCGCCGTGCACCGCACCGACATCGCGGCCGCGGCGGCCGGCGCGTGAGCGCCCCCGCGCTGCCCGCGCCCCCGGAGCTGCCCGGCTGGCGGCACGCCTACTCCGGCAAGGTCCGCGACCTGTACGTGCCCGCCCCCGACGGGAACGGCGGCGGGGGCCGCGACGGCGAGGTGCTCGTCGTGGCCAGCGACCGCATCAGCGCCTACGACCACGTGCTGAGCAGCGAGATCCCCGACAAGGGCAAGGTCCTCACCGCCCTGTCGCTGTGGTGGTTCGAGCGCCTGGCCGACCTGGTGCCGCACCACGTGCTCTCCACCGACGTGCCCGCGGCCGTGGCGGGCCGGGCGATGGTGTGCCGGCGGCTGGAGATGTTCCCCGTGGAGTGCGTGGCCCGCGGCTACCTCACCGGCTCGGGCCTGGCGGAGTACCGCGCCGGCGGCTCGGTGTGCGGCATCGCGCTGCCGCAGGGCCTGGTGGACGGCTCGCGCCTGCCCGAGCCGGTCTTCACCCCGGCCACCAAGGCGGAGCTGGGCGAGCACGACGAGAACGTCACCTTCGAGCACGTCGCCGCCGCGGTCGGCGCGGACGCGGCCGCGGAGCTGCGCGAGCTGACCCTGGCGGTGTACGCGCGCGCCGAGGGCGTCGCCCGCGAACGCGGCGTCGTGCTGGCCGACACCAAGCTGGAGTTCGGCCGCGCCGACGGGCGCACCGTGCTGGGCGACGAGGTCCTCACCCCGGACTCCTCGCGGTTCTGGCCGGCGGAGGAGTGGCGGCCCGGCCGGGCGCAGCCCAGCTTCGACAAGCAGTTCGTGCGCGACTGGCTCACCTCCCCGGGCTCCGGCTGGGACCGCGCCTCCGACGCGCCCCCGCCGCCGCTGCCCGCGCAGGTCGTCGAGCGCACCCGGGCGCGCTACGTGGAGGCGTACGAGCGGCTGACGGGCGAGCCCTTCCGCGGCTGAGGCGCCCCGCGCCGGGGCGGGCGCCGTCCGGCGCGCGCACCCGCCCCGCGCGGGTGAGGCTGCGCAGGTGGCCACCCTCCTGCCGCCCTCCGTGGGCGACCTGCCCGCCCGGGCCCGGCGCACCTTCCGCGAGCGCGTCTCGGGCGACCCCACCGGCGCGCCCGGCTGGGTGCGCGAGATCGCCTCCGTCGGCGAGGGCCCGGGCTGGTTCGAGCCGGACGGGGTCGTCTGGCGCGTCCACGGGGACCTGTCCACCCTGGCGGGCGGGGTCGTCGCGCTGCTCGCGCAGGGCGCGCACCCCCTGGCGCTGGCCGGGGTGCAGCGCCACTCCAGCTACCGCGAGGACCCCTGGGGGCGGCTGTCGGGCACCGCCCGCTGGCTCGTGGTGTGCACCTTCGGCTCCGCGGAGCTGGCCGAGCGGGAGTCGGCGCGGGTGCGCGGGATGCACCGGAGGGTGCGCGGCACCACCGCCGACGGGCGCGCCTACGCGGCCGGCGACCCCGCGCTGCTGCGCTGGGTGCACCTGGCCTTCACCGACGCCTTCCTGGCCGCGCAGCGCGAGCTGGGCACCGACCTCGCGCCCCGGTTCGGCCGCCGCTGGGCGGACGCGTACGTGCGCGAGTGGGCCCGCACCGCGCGGGCCCTGGGCGCCGGCGACCTGCCCGGCAGCGAGGCGGAGCTGGCGGAGGCCCTGGTGGGGTTCGCACCCGAGCTGGAGCCGGTGCCGGCGGACCTGCTGCGCTTCCTGGCCGGCCCGCCGGGCCTGGGGCGCGCGGAGCGGGTGTTCTACGCCGGGCTGGCCGGGGCGGCGGGGCTGCTGCTCCCGCCGGTGGTGGCGCCGTTCGCGGGGGCGACGGGGCGGGCGGTGCGCGGGCCGCGCGAGCGGGCGCGGCTGGTCCGCGCGCGCTGGCAGCTGCGCGCCGCGCGCGCTGCGCTGGGCCCGTACAGCCCCTCGGAGCAGGCCGCCCGGCACCGCCTGGGCACCGGGCCGCGCCCGGCCTGGCTGACCTGAGCCCGCGCACCCGCTCCGGCGGTCCCGGGCCCCGCGCGCGCCGCTGGCACGCTGGCCCGGTGAACGCACCCGGCGACCACGCTCCGCAGGGCCACCTCGGCTGGGGGCGGCACGTGCCGGCCGTCCTCGCCGCGCTCGCCCTGCTGCTCGGGCTGCAGTTGCTCGGCACGCTGCTCGTCGACCTGACCGGCCTGCCCGTGCCCGGCGCCGTCGTCGGCCTCGTGCTGCTGCTGGCCGTCGGCGCCGGCCACCGCGGTCTCGTCGCGCGCGCCCAGCCGGCCGCCGACCCCCTCCTGCGGCACCTGCAGCTGCTGTTCGTCCCCCCGGGCGTGGGGGCGCTGACGCAGCTGTCCGAGATCGCCGAGCACGCCGCCCCGCTCGCCGTCGCCGTCGTGGGCTCCTTCGCCCTGGGCCTCGTCGTCGCCGGCGCGCTGCTGCAGGCCCTGCTGCGCCGCCGCCCCCACGCCGGTCCCGAAAGTCCCGCCGGTCCCGCCGGTCCCGCCGGTCCCGCCGGCACCGCCCCCGGCGCCGGTGCCGGGGAGGCCGCGTGAACGCCGTCGTGCACGCCCCCGGCTTCGGCCTGGCCCTGACCCTGGCGGCCTACCTCGGCGCCGACGCCCTGCACCGCCGCCTGGGCCGCCCGGCGCTGCTGGCCCCCGTGCTCGTCGCGATGGTCGCCGTCGCGCTCGCCCTGGAGGTCCTCGGCATCGGCTACGACGAGTACCTCGCCTCCGTCTCCGTCCTCACCCTGCTGCTCGGCCCCGCCACCGTCGCCCTCGCGCTGCCGCTGCTGCGCTCCGGGCGCGCCCTGCTCGCCGACCGCCTCGCCGTGCTCGTCACCCTGCTCGTCACCGGCGCCGTCAGCGTCACCGTCACCGTCGCCTCCCTCGTCGCGCTCGGCGCCCCCGACGAGCTCCTGCTCACCGCCCTGCCGCGCTCGGTCACCACCCCCGTCGCCCTGACCGTCGGCGCCGCCATCGGCGCCAACACCACCCTCGCGGTGGTGCTCACCCTCGTCTCCGGCGTCCTGGGCGCCACCGTCGGCCCGTGGGTCCTGGACCGCGTGCGCGTCGAGGACGGCCGCGCCCGCGGCTTCGCCCTGGGCGTCGTCTCGCACGGCATCGGCACCTCGCGCGCGCTGGCCCACTCCCACGTCGCCGGGGGCTGGTCCAGCGCGGCGATGGTGCTCAACGCGCTGCTGATGACGCTCGTGCTGCCGGTCGTGGCGCGCTGGTTCACCTGAACTCGGGGATCCCGGTGCTCCGGGGGTTCCGAGGGTTCCGTCGTGGTCGGGGTGGTGCGGTCGCCGGGCGCTGCTGCGGCCGGCTCTCCGCCCGCGACCGGGTGCACCGGAGCGGCCGGGTGCGCGCGGCGGGCTCCGGACGCCGGCCGCAGCAGCGCCCGGCTCCCTGCGTGATCCCGCCCGCGCCCGCTCCCCGCCGTGATCTCGCATCCGTGAAGACGCGAGCGCGCAAGATCACCGGGTCGAGGAAGTGGCGACTTCCTCGATCACGGAAGGGAGGAGGTGAAGTCCCCCGGCCGGGAGGGGAGGGGGAGGTGCGGGGCAAGGCCTGGAGTTCAGCACCCGCGGTGGGGTTCGAGGGTGACGGGGTGTGCCGGGTGCCGGGCGTCCGGAGCCCGCCGGACGCACCCGGGCCAGACGGTGCACCCGGTCGCGGGCGGAGAGCCCGGCACCCGGTGCACCGCGGCGCCCGGGCGCGGACCCGGCCACGAGCACGAGACTCGAGCACGGACCGCCCCGGTGGTGCCCCGGCCCCCCAGCACCCAGGATGCGCCTGGAGCGCACCCGACGACACCAGGGGGACCCCGTGACGCTGCGCAGCATCGGTCTGGTCGTCCACGGCGGCAAGGAGGTGGCGCGCGAGACCGCTGCGCGGTTGCGGGCCTGGGCGCAGGGGCGCGACGTGCTCGTGGCGGAGTTCGACGTGTGGGCCGCCGAGGGCGACCGCGAGGCGGTGCGCGCCCAGGTGGAGGCCGCGGACCCGATGGACCTGGTGGTCACCGTCGGCGGCGACGGCACGTTCCTGCGGGGGGTGGCCGTGGCGCAGGTGGCCGACGTGCCGGTCCTGGGGGTGGACGTGGGGCGGGTGGGCTTCCTCACGGAGGTGCGCCCGGAGCAGCTGCTGGAGGCGCTGGCGCTGTTCGAGGCGGGCGAGGCGGTGCTGGAGGAGCGCCTGACGCTGACGGCGCGGGCGAGCCGGCCGCTGCAGGTCCCGCAGGAGCTGGAGGCGGTGCTGCGCTACGGGCGCGGGCCGGTGCTGCCGCCGCCGCAGGTGCACCGGGCCGACGCCGACGAGGTCGGCTGGGGCGTGGAGGTGGACCTGACGGCGCTGAACGACGTGGTGTTCGAGAAGCTGGCCCGGGACCGCCAGGCCAGCCTGGGCGTGTACGTGGGGCACCGGTTGTTCGCGTCGTACTCGGCGGACGCGGTGGTGGTCTCCACCCCGACGGGCTCGACGGCGTACTCGTTCGCGGCGGGCGGGCCGGTGGTCTCCCCGCGCGCGCAGGTGCTGGTGTTCACGCCGGTGGCCCCGCACATGGTGTTCGACCGCAGCTTCGTGGTCGCGGCCGACGAGGTGATCTCGGTGCGGGTGCTGGAGCGCAGCGGGCGGGTGTCGATGTCCGTGGACGGGCAGATCCGCGCGGTCCTGGACCCGGGCGACTGGGTGGGGGTGCACGCGCGGCCGTGGAAGGTGCGGCTGGTGCGCTTGCGGGAGCCGGACTTCTACGGGCGGGTGCGCCGCCGCCTGGGGGTCACCGACTCCACGGCGGCCCTGGCGGACGGGCGCCTGGAGCCGCAGTACCTGCCGGAGGCGCCGCGGCCGGCGAGCATGGCGCACCTGCACATGCCGGTCGTGGAGCCGGACCCGGAGGACTGAGCGGGCGGCGGTGACCCCCCGGTCGGGTGCGGTCAGTCGGTGGCGGGCGGGACCCGGTCGGGCTCGTCGGTCAGGCCCGCCTCGCGGCGCTCGTGCTCGACGCGCACCTCGAGCTCGTCGTCGCTGGGGCGCGCCGGCATCTTGGCGTGCTCCTGGCGGTCGCGCGGGGCGGCGATCTCGGGGTCGATGACGTTCTCGAGGGTCGGTTCGTCGTTGTGCTGGCTCATGCTCCGACGCTAGGCACCGGTGCGCCGGAGCGCACCCGCAGCGGCGGAGGAACGGGGGCGCGCGGGTGGCCTGGTGCGGTCAGGAGCGCCCGGCGGCGCGGGTGTGCTCGAAGATCAGGCTGGTCTCGGTGAGGCCGACGTCGGGGTCGCGGGAGAGGTGCTCGGCGACGAAGTCGCGCAGGGCGCCGGTGGAGGCGACGGCGACGTGCAGGAGGTAGTCGTTGGCGCCGGCGACGAAGTAGACGTCGAGGACCTCGGGCTGGCGGCGGATGCGGGCGACGAAGGGGCCCATGCTGCCGCGGGCGTGGGCGGCGAGCTTGACGGAGATCATCGCCTGCAGGTCCAGGCCGAGGGCGCTGGGGTCGACGTCGGCGTGGAAACCCCGGATGACGCCGGACTCGCGCAGGGCGCGCACGCGCAGCAGGCAGGTGGAGGGCGCGATGCCCACGCGCTGGGCCAGGGCGGCGTTGGTGGTGCGCCCGTCCTCGGCCAGCACATGCAGGATCGCGCGGTCCACCGCGTCCACCGCCGGCCGAACGTTCTTCGGCGCCGGGGCCGCGGAAGGACCGTCCTTCGAAGGGTTGGACGCCACGGTGGGACGGTACCGAATCTCCTGCGGTTGCGTTGTCACCCCGGCGCCGCATCTTCATCCTGGTGGGGTCCGTGCAGCAGCCCGACCTGGAGGTTCGACGTGCGCATCGGTGTCCCCCGCGAGGTGAAGAACCGCGAGCACCGCGTGGCCCTGACGCCCGCGGGTGTCCACGAGCTGGTCGGCCACGGCCACGAGGTGCTGGTCGAGGCCGGTGCCGGTGCGGGCAGCTCCCTGCCGGACGCGGAGTTCGAGGCGGCCGGCGCGAAGGTCGTCGCCGACGCCGACGAGGTGTGGGGCGCGGCGGAGCTGCTGCTGAAGGTGAAGGAGCCGGTCGCCTCCGAGCACCACCGGCTGCGCCGGGACCAGGTGCTCTTCACGTACCTGCACCTGGCGGCCTCGCGCGAGTGCACCGCGGCGCTGCTGGCGGCGGGCACCACCGCGATCGCCTACGAGACGGTGCAGCTGCCGGACCGCTCCCTGCCGCTGCTGGCGCCGATGAGCGAGGTCGCCGGCCGGCTGGCGCCGCAGGTGGGCGCGTACCACCTGATGAGCGCGAACTCCGCCGTCGGCGCCGGCGGCCGGGGCGGCCGCGGGGTGCTCATGGGCGGGGTGCCGGGCGTGCGCGGCGCGGACGTCGTCGTCATCGGCGCGGGGGTGTCCGGGCAGAACGCCGCGCGCGTCGCGCTGGGGATGGGCGCGGAGGTGACCGTGCTGGACCTGTCGATCCCCAAGCTGCGCGAGGTCGACGCCCGCTTCGGCGGGGCGGTGCGCACGGTGACCTCGAACGCCTTCGAGCTGGCCCGCGCGGTGCGCAGCGCGGACCTGGTGGTCGGGGCGGTCCTGGTGCCCGGCGCCCGGGCGCCGAAGCTGGTGAGCGACGAGCTGGTGGCGCAGATGCGGCCCGGCTCGGTGCTGGTGGACATCGCCGTCGACCAGGGCGGCTGCTTCGAGTCCTCCCGGCCCACCACGCACGACGACCCGACGTTCCCCGTGCACGGCTCGCTGTTCTACTGCGTGGCGAACATGCCCGGCGCGGTGCCGCACACCTCCACGTACGCGCTGACGAACGCGACGCTGCCGTACGTGGTGCGGCTGGCCGACGCCGGCTGGCGCGCGGCGCTGGCCTCCGACGCGGCCCTGGCGCGCGGGCTGTCCACCCACGACGGGGTCCTGACCAGCGCCGAGGTCGGCGCCGCCCACGACCTGCCCGTCACCGCGGTCGCGCAGGTCCTCGGCGCCTGAGGGCCCCGCGTCGAACAGACGTGTGAACGGGCGGCGCGGCGAGCGTGCCGAGGGGCTCCTGGGTGGTACCTGTGCGGGGCCGGGGTCGGTCGACCCCGGCACCGGGGCCCACGGGCCCCCGCCACCCCCCACGAACAGGAGTCCCCGCGTGAGGAAGACGCTCACGGTCCTCGCCGCCGCGCTCGTCACGGGCGCGCTCGCCGCGCCCGCCCCCGCCGTCGCCGCCCCCGCCGCCCCGCCCGCCCCCGCGGGCGCCGGCGCGTTCGGGCGCGAGGGCGCCGAGCGGCCCCGCGAGGCGGCGGGCGCCGGCGTCCTGCGCGCCGCCGGCGAGGCCCCGCAGCTGCTGCGCGGCGCCCCCGGGCGCACCGGCCGCGTCCAGGGCTACCCGCGGCGCACCGAGCTGGCGCAGTTCCCCGTCGACGCGGGCGACCGCTCCCTCAAGCTCGGCCTCACCCCGTACCACGACCTGGCCCCCTGGCTGAACGACCTGCAGCGGCGCAGCGACCGGGTCAGCGTGGAGGTCATCGGCCGCTCCACGCAGGGCCGCGACCTGTACCTGGTCACCGTCACCTCCCCGGAGTCCGCGGGCGAGGCGCGCCGCCAGGAGCGGATGCGCGCGCGCATCCAGGACGACCCCGCCGGCGCCGCGCGCGACCGCGCCCTGCTGGAGGGGTACAAGGCGCCGGTGTTCGTCAACGCGAACATCCACGGCAACGAGTGGGAGGGCACCGACGGCGCCCGCCGCGTGATCGAGCGCCTGGCCACCAGCGACGACCCCGGGGTGCGCCGCGTCGTGGACACCGCCCGCGTGCACGTCGTCGTCACGATGAACCCCGACGGCCGCGTGGCCGGCACCCGCCGCAACGCCGCCGACTTCGACCTCAACCGCGACTTCATCACCGCCTCGCAGCCGGAGACCCGCGCCGTGCGCGACGCGATCATCGGCACCCAGCCGCGGGGGGGGGGGGGGGGGGGGGGGGGGGGGCGGCCCGGCCCGCGCGCCCGCGCCCCCCCCCCCCCCCCGCCGCCCCCCCCCGCAGCAGAAGAACAC
>NZ_JBJLSG010000057.1:0-28889 GCF_050871925.1 Kineococcus gurbantunggutensis | reverse complement strand
CGCGCCCCCCTCCTCGGTGTCCCCGCCGCGGCCGCCGCCTGCTGGCCATCGCCACCACCGGCCTGCTGCTGGCCGCCGCCCCCGCGGCGGCCGTGGCCGCCCCGCCCGTCGTCGAGCCGGCCGCGCCCGGCACCGCCGCCGGCCCCTACTCCGACGGCCGCTACGTCGTCGTCCTGGCCGGGGACCCCGTCGCCAAGGCCGACGGCTCCACCGCCGCCGAGCCGAAGCTGAAGTCCGCCCCCGGCGGCGGCGTCGACGTCACCCAGCGCGCGGCGCAGGACTACCGCCGCACCCTGCTGAAGACGCAGGAGGACGTCGCCCGCACCGTGGGCGCGCGCCCCACCCAGCAGTACACCGTCGCCCTCAACGGCTTCGCCGCCCAGTTGACCGCCGCCCAGGCGCAGGAGCTGGCCGGCACCCCCGGCGTGCTGGCCGTCACCAAGGACGTCCTGCGCCACCCCACCGCCGGCAGCGCCACCGGCGCCACCGGCGCCGCTGCGCAGCCCGCCGCGGCCGCGCCCGCCACGGGCTCGGGGACCGCGGCCACCACGGCCGACTACCTGGGCCTGACCGGCCCGGACGGCGTGTGGAGCGGGCTGGGCGGCGCCGCCGGCGCCGGGCGCGGCGTCGTCGTCGCCGACCTGGACACCGGCCTGTGGCCCGAGCACCCCTCGGTGGCCGGGCGCCCGCTGGGCACCGCGCCCGCCGCGGGCGACGAGTTCTCGCCGTACCGCACCGCCTCCGGGCAGGTCCGGATGGCCAAGAACGACGGCGGCACGTTCACCGGGACCTGCGAGACCGGGGACGACTGGGACGCCGCGGACTGCACCACCAAGGTCGTCGGCGCCCGGGTGTTCTCCACCGGCTTCACCGCCGGCAACGGCCCGCTGGCCGAGACCGAGCCGGCCAGCGCCCGCGACACCGACGGGCACGGCACCCACACCGCCACCACCGCCGTCGGCCTGTCCGGCGTGCGCGCCACCGTCGACGGCGCCGACTTCGGCGAGACCACCGGCGTGGCGCCGGCCGCCGCCCTGGCCGTCTACAAGGTGTGCTGGACCGCCGCCAGCGGCGACGCCGGCTGCGCGAACTCCGACCTCGTCGCCGCCATCGACGCCGCGGTCGCCGACAACGTCGACGTCATCAACTTCTCCATCGGCGGCGGCGCCGCCACGGACGTCGTGGACCCGGTGGAGCTGGCGTTCCTGTCCGCCGCCTCCGCGGGCATCTTCGTCTCCGCCTCGGCCGGCAACTCCGGCCCCGGCGCCTCCACCCTCGACCACGCCAGCCCCTGGCTGACCACGGTCGGCGCGGCCACCTCCGTGCTGCGCGAGGGCACCGTGCGCCTGGGCGACGGGCGCCGCTTCGTCGGCGCCAGCTTCAACGTCACCCCGCTGCCGCGCTCCCCGCTGGCGCTGAGCACGGCCGTCGCCGCGCCGGGCGCGAAGGCCGCCGACGCGCAGCTGTGCCTGGCGGGCTCCTTGGACCCGGCCAAGGCCGCGGGCAGGATCGTCGTGTGCGACCGCGGCGGCAACGGCCGCGTGGAGAAGTCCGCCGAGGTCGAGCGCGCCGGCGGCGTCGGCATGGTCCTGGTCAACCCGACCGAGAACAGCCTCGACGCCGACCAGCACCACGTCCCGACCGTCCACCTGGACACCGCCGCGGGTGAGGCCGTGAAGGCGCACGCCCGCAAGAAGGGCGCCACCGCCTCCCTGGAGCTGGGCAACACCACGGGCCGGGCCACGCCCACCCCGCAGATCGGCGGGTTCTCCTCGCGCGGCCCGACCTTCGTCAACGACGGCGACGTGCTCAAGCCCGACGTCGCCGCGCCGGGCGTCAGCGTGCTCGCCGGGTACTCCCCGGAGGCCAGCATCTCCGGCGACCTCTTCGCGCCCCTGTCGGGCACCTCGATGTCCGCCCCGCACGTGACGGGCCTGGCGGCGCTGCACCTCACCGCCCACCCGCAGTGGTCCCCGATGGCCGTGAAGTCCGCGCTGATGACCACGGCGCGCGACCTCGTGGGCGCCGACGGCGCGCCGGCCCGCGACCCGTTCGCCGGCGGCGCCGGGTTCGTGGACCCCACCCGGATGCTCGAGCCCGGCCTGGTCTACGACTCCGGCCCGCTGGAGTGGCTGCAGTACCTGGAGGGCTCCGGCGTCGACACCGGCACCGGCGTCGAGGCGGTCGACCCCAGCGACCTGAACCAGCCCTCCATCGCCGTCGGCGACCTCGCCGGCACCCGCACGGTCACCCGCAGCGTCACCGCCACCACCTCGGGGCTGTACTACGGCACCGCCTCGGTGCCCGGCTTCGACGTCAAGGTGTCCCCGAGCCTGCTGGTGATGACCGCCGGCCAGACGAAGCGGTTCACCGTCACCCTCACCCGCACCAGCGCCCCGCTGGAGCGGTGGGCCACCGGCTCGCTGACCTGGAAGGGCGCGGACCGCACCGTGCGCTCCCCGATCGCGCTGTTCCCGGAGACCGTCGCCGCCCCCGGCGAGGTCGCCCTGACCGGCGCCTCCGGCTCGCAGGACGTCACCGTCACCGCCGGCCTGACCGGGCGCCTGGACCTGACCGCCGCCGGCCTGGCCGCCGGGCGCAGCGCCACCGGCAGCGCCGCCACCGGCAAGGAGACGAAGACCCGCGTGGAGGTGCCGCAGGGCACCGTGCTCTCGCGCTTCGACGTCGTCGCCGACGACCGCGCGGCCGACCTGGACATGGTGCTCTACCGCGTCCAGGGCGGGCAGGAGGTGCCGGTGGCCAGCTCCGGCACCGCCGCCGCCGACGAGCGCGTCACCACCCTGCTGGAGCCGGGCACCTACGTGGTGGGCGTGACCACCTTCGCCGCGGCACCGGGCAAGACGTCGGCCGGCTACCGGCTGACCGACTTCCAGGTGCCCGCCACCGGCGGCGCCGGCTCGTTCACCGCCAGCCCGGACCCGCTGCCGGTGCGCCTGGCCCGCGAGGCGACGTACACGCTGTCCTGGAAGGGCCTGGACCCCGCGAAGCAGTACCTCGGCGCGGTCTTCTACGGCCAGTCCCGCATCCCCACGGTGGTGTCGGTGGGCTGAGCCCGCCGCACCGCCCGCTGCACCGCGACGGCCGTCGCACCCCTCGCCGGGGTGCGGCGGCCGTCGCGCGTGCCGGTCGGTGCCGGGTGGCACAGTGGGCGCGTGGCTCAGCGCAGGAACCCCCGTCCCCGCCAGGCGCCCCCCGCGGTGCCCGTGACCGACCCGTACGAGGAGCGGCGCACGTCCACGGGGGCCATCGGCGCCACCATCGCGGCCGGGCTGTCCCTGATCGTCTCGGTGGCCTTCTTCCCGCTGTCGATCGTGATGTCCGTGGTGGTGCTGGTGCTGTCCGTGCGGGCGCTGGCGCGCCGCGCGCCGGACCGCGGCTGGTGGACGGCGGCCAACGTGCTCGGCGGCATCTCCCTGGTGACGTCCCTGCTGGGGGCCGTGCTGGTGCTGGGCTCGCGGTGAGCGCCGCGCCCGGCGCCGCCCCGCTGGTGCTGGCCCTGGCGCTGGAGCCGGCCGACCAGCGCCACCTGGACGAGCTGCGCCGCCGGCACTTCCCGCCGGAGCGGCTGAAGGTCGGCGCGCACGTCACCCTCTTCCACGCCCTGCCCGGCGAGGAGCTGCCCGCGGTGCTGGAGGCCGTCACCGAGGGGTGCCGGCGCCCCGCCTTCCCCGTGCGGGTCGACGGGGTGCGCTCCCTGGGCCGCGGCGCGGCGCTGGTGCTGCGCTCGGCGCAGCTGCAGGCGCTGCACGCCGACCTCGCCGGGCGGTTCGCGCCGTGGCTGACCCGCCAGGACGCCCAGCGCTTCTCCGCCCACGTCACCGTGCAGAACTTCGTGACCCCGCAGCGGGCGCGCGAGACCGTCGCGCAGCTGTCGGCGGCCTTCTCCCCGTGGGAGGTGCGCGCCACCGGGGTGGAGGTGCACCGCTACCTCGGCGGGCCGTGGGAGCTGCTGGAGTCGGTGCCGTTCGCCCCGGACGGGCTCGCCGGCTGACGGCGGCCCGGCGGCCCGGCCCGGGCCCCGTGCGGGCCCCCGCCCGGCGGGCGCGCACCGGCTCGGCGGGCGCGGGGGACCGGGGGCGGGCAGGGTGTCCCCGTGGTCGTCCAGCACCCGGTCCCCGCACCCACCGCCCTGCGCCGCGTCGCCTGGCTGGCGGTGCTCGTCGCCGGCGTCGTCGCCTACGTCGTGGTGCTGCGCGTCATGGTGGGCACGCGCAACCTGACGTTCTTCCCCTCGCTGCTGCTGCTGGGCTCGGCCACCGTGCCGCTGGCGGTGCTGGTGTTCGCCGAGAGCGGCGGGCGCAGCATCCCGGTGCGCGCCTGGGTGGTGGTGACCACGGCCGTGGCCGGCGGGGTCGTGGGCACGCTCACCGCCGGCGTGCTGGAGTACCGCGCGCTGCTGGAGCTCGGGCCGGCCTCGGTGCTGCTGGTGGGCGTCATCGAGGAGGCCGCCAAGCTCGTGGTGCCGCTGGTGGTGCTGCTGGTCACCCGCCCCCGCGACGCGCGCGGCGGCATCGTCGTGGGCATCGCCTCGGGCACCGGCTTCGCCGTGCTGGAGACCATGGGCTACGGCTTCCAGGCGCTGCTGAGCGCGGGCAGCCTGGCGGCGGTGGACCAGACGCTGCAGCTGCGGGCGCTGCTCTCGCCCGCCGGGCACGTGGCCTGGACGGGCTTCGTGGTCGCCGCGCTGTGGCGCACCACCGCCTCGCGCTCGCGGGGCCGGGCGCTCGCCGGCTTCGCCGGGGCCTTCGCGCTGGCGGTGGTGCTGCACACCCTGTGGGACCTGGGCACCAGCCTGACCGTGCACGTCGCCGTGGTCGTGGTGAGCGTGGCGCTGCTGCTGGTGCTGGTGCACCGCGCCCACGTGCGCCCGCAGCTGCGGGCCGCGGCCCTCAGCGCGCCGGCGCTGCGCTGAGGGTGCGCACCACGGCGGCCAGCGAGCCGTCGTCGCCGACGTTGCCGGCGAAGACCACGTAGGGGGTCCCGGCGGCGCGCCCGCCCACCGGCTCCCACAGCGAGACCGTGCCCGGCAGCAGCGGCCCGCGCACCAGCGCGCGCCGCACGCCCAGGCCGTGGGCGGCCACGTCGCTGGAGGTGATGCCGCCCTTGGCCACCACGAAGCGCGGCGGGTGCGCGGCCAGCACGCGCCGCACGGCGGCGACGACGGCGGCCGACACGCGCCGCGAGATCGCCAGGGACTCCTCGGGGTCGTCGGTGCGGTGCAGGGCGCGGCTGGTGTGCAGCACGACGTCCCCCTCGGCCAGCAGCGCCGCGGCCCGGTCGGCGACCTCGCGCACGTGCTCCTCCGCCGAGCCGTCGAGCAGGCGCGGCACGTCCAGGACGAGGGAGGGCAGAGCGGGCCGCTCGGCCTGCAGCGCGGCGAGCTGGCGGCTGGTCAGGCCCACGTGGGAGCCGACGACGACCAGCCCGCCGCCGGGGCGGGCCCCGTCGCGGAACACCTCCTGCGCGGTCAGGGGGGCGCGCACCTCCTGGCCGGTGCGGGCGCGCACGAACGGCGGGCCCACCCGGTACAGCAGCTCCTTGCCGGCGGCCTCGGCCTCGACCAGCCCCAGGGCCAGCAGGCGCAGGTCGTCCTCGCCCACCGCGTCGGCCACGACGGTGCGCGCGCCGGTCAGGGGCGCCAGGGCGGCGGCCACGGCCGAGGGCCCGGAGCGCAGCAGCGCCAGGTCGAGCACGACGACGTCCTCGGCGCGGGTGCGCCCGCCGGTCTTCTCCGCCACCCACTCGCGCAGGTCCGAGGAGGCGTAGCCGAACGTGGCGTCGCGGGCGAACTCGCTCTCCCCGGCGGGCAGCAGCCCGCCGGGGGTGCGCAGCAGGTGCACGCCGCCGACGGTGATCCGCCCGGCCTCGGGGAAGGCGGGCACGAGCACCACCGCGTCCACGGCCCGCCCGCCGCGCTCGGCGACGGTGGCGGCGACGACGTCGGTCTCCAGCGGGAAGTGCCCGCGCAGCGTGGAGTCGCTGCGGCTGACGAACCGCACCCGGGTGCGGGTGCGCCCGGCGACGTCCAGCACGGCGGCGACCACCTCGCGGGTCAGGGCGCCGGCCGCGGCGGGGGACAGGCCCCGGCTGTTGGTCAGGACGTACACCGCCGGCGCGCCCAGGCCCAGCGCCCAGGCGACGTCCTCCTCGGCCCAGGAGGTGAGCACCGGCAGGTCGGCGACGGACTGGGTGCCGGTCGGGTCGTCGTCGAGCACGACGAGGACGGTGCCGGTGCGGGCGTGCGCGGCGGCCACCTGCGCGGCCGGCACGGCGACCGGGCGGGGGTAGCGGGACAGCAGGGCGCTCTCGTCCACCGGTGGGTCCTCCCTCTCGTGCCCGCCACCCTACGGAACCGCCCCGCCCCGCGCCGCCACCCCGTGTCAGGGGGAGGGTGCCGCGGCCCGGGGCGTGCCGCCCCGGGCCGCCGCCGGGCCCCTCAGAGCAGCAGCCGCTCCAGCAGGGGCAGTTCCGAGCAGGGGTCGTCCGCGTCGCCGAAGTGCCCCTCCGGGCGCACCACGAGGGTGCCGCCCAGGTGCCCGAGCATCTCCAGGCCCTGCTGCGCGTCGCACCCGTACGGGTCGCGCACCGAGTTCAGGAACGTCAGCTCCCGCGCGCCGCGGCGCACCAGCGCCCAGTCGTAGCCCTCCTGCAGCACCGGCTCCCGCGCCGCGCCGGGCGGGCGGTGGTACCCGGCGACGAGGACGGCGTGCGCGACGGCGACCCCCGAGCGCCCGAGGTGCTCCAGCAGGGCCAGCAGCAGCGCGGCGCCCCCGGAGTGCCCGACCAGGACGGTGTCCGCGTCGAAGGCGTGCGCGGCCAGCACGCGCGGCAAGAACGTCGCGACCGGCTCGACGTTCGTGCCGGGGTGGTGCGGCACCTCCACCTCCCAGCCGCGCTCGCGCAGCCGCCCGGCCAGCCAGCCGTACCAGCAGGCGCCGGGGCCGGCGCCGGTGCCGTGGAAGACGATCGCCCTGCGGGTCACGGGGCCTCCTGCTCGCGGGTCGGCGGGTGCTCACCGGTGCCGACCGCCGCGCGGACCGTTCCTCACCGGTGACGGCACCGGTCGGCGGCGCCCCCCCCGGGCGCCGCTCAGGAGGGGCGGGTCGGCTCGTGCGCGAACCACACGGCGCTGACGTCCTGCCCGGCGCGGCCGGCGGCGGCCGCGGCGGCGAAGTGGTCGTGCACCGCGCGGGCCAGCGCGGCGTCCGAGCCGGCGGCCGCGGCCGCCTCCAGCACCAGCTCCAGGTCCTTGACACCGCCGCCGAGGCCGAACTGCGCCTCGTGCCGGCCCTCGAGCATCGCCGCGCCCTTGCCCTGCACGTACGGGGAGTCCATCGCCCCGCCGCGCACCGCCTCCAGGAACAGGCGCGGGTCCACGCCCAGGTCGCGGGCCAGCGCCAGGGAGCTCGCCACGCCGTCGACCACGGTGAGGACCCACGCGTTGCAGGCCAGCTTCAGCCGCGAGGCCGCCCCGACGCCGCCGACCCACAGGGTGCGCTGCCCGATCGCGGCGAACACCGGCTCCAGCAGCGGGCGCAGCTCCTCGTCGCCGCCGGCCAGGACGGTCAGCGCGCCCTGCTCGGCCGGGCCCCTGGTGCCCAGCACGGGCGCGTCGACGAAGCGCAGCCCCAGCTCGGCCGCCACGCGGGCCAGCCGCTCCACGCCCTCCACCCCGACGGTGCTCGTCTGCACCCACACCGCGCCGGGGGCGAACCCCTCCCGGGCGGCGCGCACGGTCTGCTCGACGCTGTCGGCGTCGAACAGCATCGTCAGCACCACCTCCGCGCCGCGCACCGCCGCAGCGGGGTCCTCCGCCACGCGGGCGCCGACCCGCGCCAGCGGGCGCGCCTTGTCCGCGGTGCGGTTCCAGACGGTCAGCGGCAGGCCGGCGGCGGCGAGGTTGCGGGCCATGCCCGCGCCCATCGTGGAGGTGCCCAGCAGGGCGACGGCGGGCCGGGCGGCGGGGTTCTCGGTCACGCGACCATGAGGCCACGGACGGGCCCGGCCCACCAGCCGGGGCTCACGCCCCCGCGGCCGCGCGCACCGCCGCCGGCAGGGCCCGCAGCACCGCCTCCACGTCCTGCTCGCCGGTGCCCGGGCCCATCGAGAACCGCACCGCGGTGCGGGCGGTGTCGGCGTCCAGGCCGGTGGCCAGCAGCACGTGCGAGGCGTCCTCGGAACCGGCCGAGCACGCCGAGCCGCTGGAGCACACGATCCCGGCGGCCTCCAGCTCCAGCAGCACCGTCTCCCCGCCGACGCCGGGGAAGCAGAACGAGGCGTGGTGCGGCAGGCGCTGCACGGGGTGGCCGGTCAGCCGCGCGCCCGGCACGGCGTCCAGCACCCCGGCGACGAGGCGGTCGCGCAGCGCGACCAGCCGGGCGCTCTCCTCCTCGCGCGCGGCCTCGGCCAGGCCGAGGGCCACGGCGGTGCCGACGGCGCCGGCCACGTCCACCGTGCCCGAGCGCCGCCCCCCCTCCTGCCCGCCGCCGTGCGTCACCGCCTCCAGCGGCACCGCGCCGCGCACGAACAGGGCGCCGGAACCGCGCAGCCCGCCGAACTTGTGCGCCGAGACCGACAGCGCGTCCACGCCCAGGGCGTCCACCTCCAGCGGCAGGTGCCCGGCGGCCTGCACCGCGTCGGTGTGCAGCGGCGCGCCCGCGGCGCGGCACAGCGCCGACACCTGCGCCAGCGGCTGCACGGTGCCGATCTCGTTGTTGGCGTACATCACCGAGACCAGGGCGGTGCCGTCGTCGACGAGCCGCTCCAGGTGCTCCAGGTCCACCACGCCGCGGGCGTCCACGCGCACCTCGTCCACGCGGAAGCCCTGCCGCGCCAGCGCCCGCGCGGTCTCCAGCACCGCCGGGTGCTCGATCGCGGAGACCACCACGCGCCGCCCGCGCGGGGCCGCGGTGGCGATGCCGGTGACGGCGAGGTTGTCGGCCTCGGTGCCGCCGCCGGTGAAGACGACCTCGCCCGGGCGGCAGCGCAGCACCTGCGCCACCCCGGCGCGCGCGGCGTCCAGGCCGGCCCTCGCGGCGCGGCCGGCCTCGTGCGCGCTGGAGGGGTTGCCGGTGACCCGCGTCAGGTACGGCCAGACCGCCTCGAGCACCTCCCGGCGCGGCGGGGAGGTCGCGGCGTGGTCCAGGTAGATCACGGCGCCACCCGCTCGGCGTCGCCGGTGGCGACCTCCACGTCCAGGCCCAGGTCCAGCGTGCGGGCGTTCTGCGTCAGCGCCCCCACCGAGACCAGGTCCACGCCGGTGCGCGCGATCGCGGCGACGGTGTCCAGGCGCACCCCGCCGCTGGCCTCCACCAGCGCCCGCGAGGAGGCCCGCACCCGGCGCACGCCCTCGGCCAGGTCCTCCAGGGAGAAGTTGTCCAGCAGCACCACGTCGACCCCGGCGGCCAGGACGGCGTCGAGCTGGTCGAGGCGGTCCACCTCCACCTCCACCGCGGTGGTGTGCGGCACGCGCTCGCGCACCGCGCGCAGGGCGGTGGTGACGTCCACGCCCTCGGCCAGCAGCACCGCGAGGTGGTTGTCCTTGACGAGCACCGCGTCCGAGAGCGACCAGCGGTGGTTGCGCCCGCCGCCGGCGCGCACCGCGGCGCGCTCCAGCGCCCGCAGCCCCGGGGTGGTCTTGCGGGTGTCGACCACGCGCGCGCCGGTGCCCGCCACGGCGTCGACGAACGCGGCCGTGAGGGTGGCGACCCCGGACAGGTGCTGCAGCAGGTTCAGCGCGACCCGCTCGGCGCGCAGCACGGCCAGCGCGGTGCCGCTGACGCGGCCCAGCACGTCGCCGGCGGCGAACCGGGTGCCGTCGGGGGAGAACCCGCAGCGCAGCAGCGCCCCGCCGGTCAGCGCGGCGGCCTGCTCGAACGCCGCGAGCGCGGCGGCGGTGCCGGCGAGCACGCCGGGTTCGCGGGCGCGCAGCTCGGCGTGGGCGACGGCCCCGGCGGGCAGCAGCGCCTCGCTGGTGACGTCTCCCCAGGGGGCGTCCTCGGCCAGCGCGGCGGCGACGACCGCGGCGACCGCACCGGCCGGGGCGCCGGCGGCCAGGGCCGCCCGGGGGGTGGTCGGGTGGTTCACGCGGTCCTCCGCAGGGTGCGCCGGCGCGGTGCGCCGGGGGTCTCGGGGTGATCCTCGCGGTGGTGCGCGCCGAGGCTCTCGGTGCGCAGCGCGGCGGCGGTGACGAGCAGCCGGGCCACCAGCACGAGGTTGGCGTCCTCGCGGGCGCGGCGGTCCACGCCCGGCAGGTCCGCCAGGTCCAGGGGGGTCTCGTCGGGGGTGAGCAGCTTGGCGGCGACTTCCAGGCCGGCCGCGTCGCGGAACAGCCCGGCGTGCTCCCACAGCGCCGCGCGCAGGTCGCGGCGGGCCACGTGCGAGGCGCGGGCCGTGGCGGTGCCCTGCACGTCCACGACCTCGTCGGCGCCGAACGCCGGGGGTGCGTCCGCGGCCCCGGCGGCCACCGCGGCGACGTCGGCGGCCACGCGCGCACCGGTGACCAGCGCCTCCAGCAGCGAGTTCGAGGCCAGCCGGTTCGCGCCGTGCACGCCGGTGCACGCCACCTCCCCGGCCGCCCACAACCCCGGCACGCTGGTGCGCCCGGAGGCGTCGGTGCGCACCCCGCCCATGAGGTAGTGCGCCGCCGGCGTCACCGGCACCGGCTCGCGGTCGGGGTCGACCCCGGCGGCCGCGCACATCGCGGCGATGCCGGGGAAGCGCTGCGCGAACGAGCGGCCGGTGCGCGCGCGCAGGCCGGTGGCGTCCAGCAGCGCCGGGCGGCCGCCGTGCGCGGCCACCGCCCGGCCGGTGGCGCGCGCCACGACGTCGCGCGGGGCGAGCTCGGCGCGCGGGTGCAGCGCCGGCATGAACCGGTGCCCGGCCGCGTCCAGCAGCACCGCGCCCTCGCCGCGCACCGCCTCGGAGACGAGGAACGGCTCGCCCACGGCCGCGGCCGTGGGGTGGAACTGGTACATCTCCAGGTCCGCCAGCAGCGCCCCGGCGCGCCAGGCGGCGGCCAGGCCGTCGCCGGTGGCGACGGCGGGGTTCGTGGTGCGGGTGAACAGCTGCCCGGCCCCGCCGGTGGCCAGGACCACCGCGCGCGCCCGCACCCGGTGCGGCACGTCGGCGCCGGAGGCGCTGCGCAGCAGCAGGTCCGCGCCCACGACGCGGCCGTCCTCCACGAGCAGGTCCGCGCAGAACGCGTCCTCGTGCACGGCGACGGCGCTGCGGCGCACCGCGGCCGCCAGCGCGGCGGACACCGCGGCGCCGGTGCGGTCCCCGCCGGCGTGCACCACGCGCGGGCGCGAGTGCGCCGCCTCCAGGCACAGCGCGGGGTTCCCCCCGCCGTCGCGGTCGAACGCCACGCCGCGCGCGGCGAGGGCGCGCAGCGCGGCCGGCCCGGCGGCGACGACGGCGCGCACGGCCGCCCCGTCGCACAGACCCGCCCCGGCGGCCAGGGTGTCCGCGACGTGCGCGTCGACGTCCCCGGCGCCGGCGGCCACCGCGATCCCGCCCTGGGCGTAGCGGGTGCTGCCGTCGCCCAGGTCGGTCTTGGTGGCCAGCACCACCGAGCCGGTGCGGGCGGCGTCCAGCGCCGCAGTCATCCCGGCGATCCCGGCGCCGAGCACGAGGACGTCGCACTCCTGCCCGCCGGGTGCCGCGCCCGGACCGCCCGGGGCGACCCCGCGGGACGGGGCGGCGGTGCTCACGGCCGCACGGCCAGCATGCGCTCCAGCGCCGTGCGGGCGTCGGCGGCGACCTGCTGCTCCACCCGCACCCGGTTCACCACGCGGCCCTCCACCAGGGACTCCAGCACCCACGCCAGGTACGCGGGGTGGATCCGGTACATCGTCGAGCACGGGCACACCACCGGGTCCAGGCAGGTGACGGTGAGGTCCGGGCGGGTGTCGGCCAGCCGGCGCACCATGTTCACCTCGGTGCCGATCGCGAACGCCGTGCCGGCCGGGGCGGCGTCCACGACGCGCTGGATGTACTGCGTCGAGCCGCTCTCGTCGGCGGCGTCGACGACCTCCACCGGGCACTCCGGGTGCACGACCACGCGCACGTCGGGGTTCGCGGCGCGGGCGGCCTCGATCTGCTCGACGGTGAACCGCTGGTGCACCGAGCACCAGCCGCGCCAGAGCACCACGCGCGCGTCGTGCAGGGCCTCGGCGGGGTTCCCCCCGCGCGGCTTGCGCGGGTCCCACAGCGGCATCGCGCTCAGCGGCACGCCCATCGCCTTGGCGGTGTTGCGGCCCAGGTGCTGGTCGGGGAAGAACAGCACCCGCTGGGCGCGCTCGAACGCCCACTCCAGCACCTCGCGGGCGTTGGAGGAGGTGCACACGATCCCGCCGTGCGCGCCGCAGAACGCCTTCAGCGCGGCGGCGGAGTTCATGTACGTCACCGGCAGGACGGGCACCTTCCCGTCCGCGTCCGGTTCGGTGCCGTACAGCGCGGTGAGCTGCTCCCAGCAGGCGTTCACCGCATCGATGTCGGCCATGTCGGCCATCGAGCAGCCAGCGGCCAGGTTCGGCAGGATCACCGGCTGCTCGTCGGTGGTCAGCAGGTCGGCGGTCTCGGCCATGAAGTGCACGCCGCAGAACACGACGAACTCCGCCTCCGGGTGGCGCTGGGACTGCTGCGCCAGCTGGAAGGAGTCGCCGACGAAGTCCGCGTACCGCACGATCTCGTCGCGCTGGTAGGCGTGCCCGAGCACGGTGACCCGGGAGCCGAGGCGCTCCTTGGCGGCGCGGATGCGCGCGTCGAGCTCCTCCGGGCCCAGCAGCCGGTACTCGGCGGGGATCTGCTGCTGCACCGGCGTCGTGGCCGGGGCGGGGTCCTGCCGGGAGGCCCCGGCGCCGTAGGTGGGCGCCGGCAGCGGCAGGCCCGGGACGGCGTCGAACTGCCACGGCCCGCTGGGCAGGTCGGGGTCGCACGTGTCGGTGCTCGCGCCCCCGGGGGTCCGGGCGAGCAGCGCGATCTGCGTGGGGACGGACGCCATGGCGTGCCTCTCTGGACGGGCCCGGCCTGTTCCGGGTCGCGGTGCGCGGGGGGCCGCGCGGGTTCTGGGGGTTCGGGCGGTTCTGGGGGTTCGGGGGTCCGGCCCGCGGGGGTCCCGCCGGCGGGGTTCTCGAGGTCGGGTTCTCGGGGTCGGGTTCCTCGGGCGGGATTCCTCAGGCCGGGGGGCCGGCGGGCGAGAACGGCCCGGCGGACCCCTCGGGGACCACCGCCCGGTACAGCTTCGGCGGGCGGTGCCGGCCGCCGGCCTGCCGACCCCCGGTGGCCGCGATCGTCCCGGAGTGCTCGACCTGCCGGCGGAAGTTCGCCGGGTCCAGCGGGCGCTGCAGGATCGCCTCGTGCACCTCGCGCAGCTCGGCCAGGGAGAACTCCTCGGGCAGGAAGTGCAGCGCCACGTGCGCGTGCTGCACCTTCGAGCGCAGCCGCCACACCGCGTACTCGACGATCTCGTCGTGGTCGAACGCCAGGCCGGTGCAGTCGTCGGCGGCGGTCCAGCGCACGTTCTCGCCCTCGTCGGCCGCGGCCGCCTGGTGGTTGCGCACCAGCGCCGAGTACACGACGGAGATCACGCGCTGACCGGGGGAGCGGTCGGGCCGGCCGAACGTGTAGAGCTGCTCCAGGTAGCTGGGGCGCAGCCCGGTCGTCTCGGCCAGGGTGCGCCGGCCGGCGTCGCTGAGGCTCTCGTCGGTGCGCACCCAGCCGCCGGGCAGGGCCCACTGCCCGCCGAACGGGTCGCGGGTGCGGCGCACCAGCGGCAGGTGCACCCGCGGCGCGCCCGCGCGGTCCGGCAGCAGCGCGAAGATCACCGTGGAGACGGCGACGAGGATCGCCTGCTCGGACTGCACCACCGCGACGCCGCCACCCTCCGTGCCCGCCCGCTCCCACCGGGCGGGTGAGTAAGGGTGGTTCTGACAACAACTGCGGACGAGCGTAGGGCAGCGCCCGGCCCGGCGGCAAGCGCCCGCCGGCGCCGCCGTCCGCCGCACCCCCCCCCGGACCCCCCGGACCCCCGCCGGACCCCCGCCGGACCCCCGCCGGACCCCGCCGGGCGCCCGCGCGGTCGGCCCCGCGCGGTGGACCGGGAGCGGCGTCCACCGGGCCCCTCGGCGCGCTCACGGGGCCGACCGCACCCCGTGCCGGGTGGGGCGCGGTTCGCGGCCGGCGAAACCGGGGTGACAACTCCGGGGGAGCAGTCGTACCGTCGAGGTACACGGGAGAGGAGGTGGTCCGGTACATGAGTTCTCATCGGATGCGTGAGGTGGCTGCCCGCTAGCAGCCGCGCGATGGACGCGGACCGCTCTGGTCGCCCCGCGCGGCGCGGCGAAACCACGGCAGTCACCGGGTCCCCGGGCGCCGGCCCGTCCAGCCGGCCCTCTCCCCGCACCGCGGGGGAGGAAGCGCCCGGGGACTTCCCGCGCCCGCGGGCCCCCGCCCGGACCGGCACGGCCGCCGGCCCGGTTCGTGACCCCGGCGCACCACCTATCCTCGCCGGGTGGAACCCCGCACCGCCCGACGGCGCTGGCTGGTCGACACCACCCCGCTGCGCGAGAGCCCGGCGTTCCGCCGGCTGTGGGTGGGGCAGTCGCTGGCCGGCATCGGCACCCAGCTCACCGTCGTCACCGTCGGCCTGCAGGCCTACGCGCTGACCTCCTCCACCTTCGCCGTCGGCCTGGTCGGCGTCTTCGCCCTCGTGCCCCTGGTCGTCCTGGGGCTGTACGGCGGTGCCCTCGTCGACGTGCACGACCGGCGCCGCGTGGCGCTGCTGGCCTCCGCGGCGCTGTGGGTGATCGCCCTGGCCCTGGCCGCGCAGGCGTGGCTGGGCGCGGGGTCCACCGGGCTGCTGTACGCCCTGGTCGCCCTGCAGAGCGCCGCGTTCGCCGTGAACAACCCGGCCCGCTCCGCGATCGTGCCCGGGCTCGTGCCCGCCGCCCAGCTCCCCGCCGCCAACGCCCTGTCCGGCACCGCCAACGCGCTCGCGCTGACCGCCGGCCCCCTGCTGGCCGGCTTCCTCGTCGACGCCGGCGGCTTCCGGGTCGCCTACACCGTCGACGCGGTGACGTTCGTGGCCTCCCTGGCCGGGGTGTGGCGGCTGCCGCCGATGCCGCCGCAGCGCTCGGCCACCGCCCGCCGGGCCGGGCTGCGCTCGGTGCTGGAGGGCGTGCGCTTCCTGGGCACCCGGCCCAACGTGCGCGCCACGTTCCTGGTCGACCTGTGCGCCATGGTCTTCGCCATGCCGCGCGTGCTCTACCCGGCCGTCGGCGCCGTCGACCTCGGCGGGGGGGCGCGCACCGTCGGGGTCCTCGGGGCCGGCTTCGCCGCCGGCTCGGTGCTGGCCGGGCTGCTCTCCGGGCCGCTGGGGCAGGTGCGCCGCCAGGGCGCCGTCGTCGTCGGCTGCGTCGTCGTCTACGGCGCGGCCGTGGCCGCCTTCGGCGCCGTCCTGCTCGCCGCCCCCGCCGGGGCCGGCTGGCGCCTGGCCGCCTGCACCGGCCTGCTCGCCGTGTGCGGGGCCGCCGACGCCGTCAGCTCGATCTTCCGCGGCACGATCCTGCAGGTCGCCACCCCCGACGCCCTGCGCGGCCGCCTGCAGGGGGTGTTCATCGTCGTCGTCGCCGGCGGCCCCCGCCTCGGCGACGTCGTCCTCGGCGGCACCGCCGAGCTCACCGGCGAGGGCGTCGCGGCCCTCGCCGGCGGCCTGGCGTGCGTGCTCGCGGTGCTGGCGCTGGCGCGCGCCCAGCGCGGCTTCACCCGCTACGACGCCCTGCACCCGCAGCCCTGAGCGGCCCGGGCGTCCTCGAGCGGCCCCGGGCGGCCCCGGGCGGCCCGCTCAGACGGTGCGCACCACCTCGTCGAACGCCAGGCGCGGCCCGCGCGGGCGGAAGGCGTCCTCGGCGGCCACCCCGACGTTGACCACCGCGACGACCTCGTGCTCGCCGTCGGGGAAGAACGCCCGCTCGATCGCCGGCGCGTCGATGCCGGTCATCGGCCCCGCCGACAGGCCCACCGCCCGCACCGCCAGGATCAGGTAGCCCAGCTGCAGGGCGGTGTTGAAGAGCGCCGTGCGCTCGCGGAAGGCGTCGTCGGCGAAGAACCCCCGCGCGTCCGGCAGGTGCGGGAACAGCCGCGGCACCTCCTCGTCGAAGCGCCGGTCCGCGGCCACCACCACGCTCAGCGGCGCCGCGCGGGTCTTGGCGCCGTTGCCGCCGCTCATCATCGTCGCCAGCTGCTCGCGCGCCGCGGGCGAGCGGACCAGCAGCAGCCGCATCGGCTGCGTGTTCATGCTCGTCGGCGGGTACTTCGCCAGCTCCAGCACCGCGGCCACCTGCTCGTCGGTGACCGGGTCGTCCGTCCACCTGCTCGGCGTGCGCGCCGCGGTGAACAGCACCTCCAGCGCGCGCGGGTCCACGCCCGCCCCGGCGGTCGTGCTCATCGCCCTGCTCCTCCCTGTCGTCGCCGGGACAGCACACCGCCGCGGCGGCCCGTCCGCGCGCCGCCGCGAGTGTGACCTCGCTCACGCGCCGCGACCCTGCCGTCCACCCGCCGGGGGGTGGGCGCCGGTGCCCGCAGCGGTGCGAGCAGGAAGCGCCATGAACGATGATGTGCGCTGTGAGCGACCTCATCGACACCACCGAGATGTACCTCAAGACGGTCTTCGAGCTGGAAGAGGAGGGCATCGTGCCGATGCGCGCTCGCATCGCCGAGCGGCTGCACCACTCCGGCCCCACCGTCTCGCAGACGGTGGCGCGCATGGAGCGCGACGGCCTGCTGCACGTGGGCACCGACCGCCGCCTGGAGCTCACCGAGAGCGGCCGGGCCAAGGCGATGCGCGTCATGCGCAAGCACCGCCTCACCGAGCGGCTGCTCACCGACGTCATCGGCCTGGAGTGGTCCCTCGTGCACGAGGAGGCCTGCCGCTGGGAGCACGTGATCTCCGAGGAGGTCGAGAAGCGCCTGGTCGACATCCTCGACCACCCGCACTCCTCGCCCTACGGCAACCCCATCCCCGGCCTGGAGGAGCTCGGCGAGGTCGCCTCCGAGGAGGACTTCCGCGCCGGCGTGCAGCCGCTGACCGCCCCCGGCGTCGAGGGCCGCCCCGTCGTCGTGCGCCGCCTCGGCGAGCCCCTGCAGACCGACGTGGCGCTGCTGGCCCGCTTCGCCGGCGCCGGCCTGCGCCCCGGCGCCGAGGTCGTCGCCAAGGCCGCCGCCGGCGGCTACGAGGTCTCCGTGGGCGGCACCGTCCTGGAGCTCACCGGCGCCGAGGCCTCGCACCTGTTCGTCGCCGCGCAGGGCTGAGCGCCCGCGCTCCCGCGGGGCCGGTCCGCGCGGTGCGGGCCGGCCCTCGCCGCGCCCGCCCCGGGACACCGCCGGGTGGGACGTTCGTCACGTCCGCGGCACCGACCCGTCACCGGGTCGTGACATCCACCCCGGGGACGGGTTATGGTCCACCCGCTTCCGTGAACGTTCACACGAAAGCCCTCACGCGCACGCCGAGCCCTGCCACCGCGTCGAGGTCCCCGGACAGAACTGGTGGCAGGGACGGGGGAACCAATTTCCCGGGCGCGATCCGACGGCCAGCCCGGCCGCGGTGGGCGTCCTAGGGGTGAAGCCGGTGAGAACCGGCCGGGCGAGACTCCCGCCCGAACCCGACAGCTCACCTCGCAGGCGTCGGAGAGGCCAACCACCTTGACGACTCGCGTCCCGGCGCGCCACCGCGCCCCCGTCCGTCCCCTCACGCCCCTGACCGAGCTCGGCGAGGCCGTCAACCGGCACGCCGGCGGGGTCGGTCGCGCCGGTGCCGTCGCCGCCGCCACCGGCGGCCTGCTCGTCGCCGTCGCCCTCCCGGCCGGCGCCGCGCCCGCCGCGGCCCCCGCCGCCGCCCCCTCGGGCGTGGGCACCGTCAGCACCGCCGTCAGCGGCGGCCTGAGCACCGCCGTCGACTCCGCCTTCGGCACCAGCCCCGTCGGCGTGGTCTCCGCGCCCACCGAGGCCGCCGCGGTCGCCACCACCACCGCCGCCTTCAGCGCAGTGCCCACCCCGGCCCCGCCGCCGCCGCCGGTCGTCGTGCTGGCCGCGCCGGCCGCGCCGGTCGTCGAGCGCAGCGCCCGCTCCGCGGCCGCCGCCCCCGTCGTGCGGGGCTCGGTCGACGCCGCCGCCCTCGAGGCCGCCCGCACCCCCGCCGTCGTGGAGGCCGCCGCGGTCGCCCCCGCGCCGGCCGTCGTGGAGGTCGCCGCCCCGGCGCCCGCCCCGGCCCCGGCCCCCGCGCCGGCCCCCGCCCCCTCCGTGGGCCAGCGGATCCTCGAGGTCGCCGACGACTACGCCGGCGTGCCCTACGTCTACGGCGGCACCACCCCGGCCGGCTTCGACTGCTCCGGCTACACCAGCTACGTCATGCGCCAGGTGGGCGTCTCCATCCCCCGCACGGCCAACGCGCAGCTCGGCGCCAGCCAGCGCATCTCCCGCGGCCAGGCCGTCCCCGGCGACCTGGTCTTCTTCACCGACGGCGGCCGCGCCTACCACGTGGGCATCTACGCCGGCGGCAACCAGATGTGGGACGCCCCCCGCGCCGGCAAGCCCGTCCAGCTGCGGGCGATCTGGAGCAGCGCGGTCACCTTCGGCCGCGTGGCGCCCGTCGCCTGACGCGACCCACCAGCACGCACCGCGGCGGCACCGCGGCACGCGGGGCCCGGCACCTCGGGGGTGTCGGGCCCTTCGTCGTGCGCGAACCCGGGCGAACCCGCCCGGCCCCGCCCGGTCCGCCGGGAGCCGAACGCCCCTCGCCAAACACGTGTACCGCCGCGCCCGCGCGACGTACAGTGCGGTCACGACGACGGGAGGAGCGGAGGCGAGCATGTCCAGTCCGACGGGCCGCGAGCGCGCCCGCTCCACGACACCCGGCCCGGCCCTGCCCCCGATGACAGTGGGGGTACCCGTGGTGCGCCGCAGCGCGCACGTGCGCCAGCACGTGCATCCCGCCGCGCACGTCACCGCTCCCAGAGGCGTCGTCCCCACCGGGGACGGCGCCTCTCGTCGTCCGTGGAGGTGGTTGTGCGAACCCTCGTGCTGAACGCCGGCTACGAACCGCTCGCGGTGGTGTCCTTCCGCCGGGCGCTCGTCCTGGTCCTCGCCGGGAAGGCCTCGGTCGTGCTGGCCGACGCCGATCCCGTCGTGGGCGCGACGGTGAGCCTGGAACGCCCCTCGGTGATCCTGCTGACCCGCTACGTGCGGGTGCCGCGGGGCACCGTGGTGCCGGTCAGCCGCCGCGGGGTGCTGCGCCGCGACCACCAGCGCTGCGCGTACTGCCGCGGCCACGCCACCACCGTGGACCACGTGCTGCCGCGCAGCCGGCGCGGGCCGGACACCTGGGAGAACCTCGTCGCGTGCTGCGTGCGGTGCAACAACGCCAAGGGCGACCGCACGCCGGAGGAGATGGGCTGGTCGCTGCCGTTCCGGCCCGGCGCCCCGCGGGGGGCGTCGTGGGCGGTGCGCGGCGCCGAGCAGGCCGACCCGCGCTGGGACGAGTACCTGGCGCAGGCCGCCTGAGGGCCGCGGCGGGCGGGCCGCGGGAAAAGGGGAGGAGGCGCACCGGCCGGCGTCGCTAGCGTCGGACGGTGAGCACCCCCCAGCAGGCCCCGCCCCGGCGCGCCGGGGACCGCGGCGGCGCGCCCGCCCGCCCGGTCGCGCCGCCGGCGGGCCGCACCCTGACCGCCTCCCGGCTGGCCGGGCCGGGGGTCGTGGTCGCCGGGGTCCTGGCGGTGCTGGCCGCGGTCGGCGAGACCCTCGGCACGGTCGTCACCGGCCGCCTGGCCGACGAGCCGAGCGCCGCGCTGGTGGCGGCGCTGGCGGTGCTGCTGGTGGGCGCGGGGGTGCTGGACACCGCCGGGCGCGCGGTGTTCGCCACCCGCGTGGGGCGCGCGGAGGGGCGCCTGCGCGCCGACCTGCTCGACGCGGCGCTGGCGCAGCCGCTGCCGGTGCTGGCCGAGCAGGCCGTCGGCGAGGTCATCGACCGCGTCGACGACGACCCCCGCCAGCTCGCGCGGCTGCTGCGCGAGACGGGGTGGCGCCTGGCGCGCGCCCTGCTGCGCTCGTCGCTGGCGTGGGTGGTCGCCGGGCTGACGTGGTGGCCGGCGTGGGTGGCCTTCCCCGTGGTGGCGGCGGCCGCGCTGCTGGTGGCGCGGCCGCTGACGGCGGAGGTCGCCCGCCGCAAGGTCGCCGAGGAGGTCGCCTGGACCGACCACGCCGCCCAGCTGGAGGAGGCCGTCGCCGCCCGCGACGACGTGCGCTCCAGCCTGGGCGGCGCGCACGTGCTGCGCCGCTACGCCGAGGGCTCCTCCGCGGTGCTGCGGGCGGTGCTCGCCACCAGCCGCGCCGCCTCGGCGGTGGGGCTGCGCACGGCCCTGGTGCTGTCCTCGCTGCTGGTGGCCCTGGCGGTGGGCGGGGTGGCGCTGGTGCTGCGCGGCGAGCTGGGCGTGGCGGCGCTGGTGACGACGTGGCTGCTGCTGGCGGGTTTCGTCGGCGACCTCACCGAGGTCGCCGACCGGCTGCCGGAGGTGCAGGCCGGGCTGGGGGCGCTGCAGCGCACGCGGGCGCTGCTGACGGCGCCGTCGGAGCCGGTGGGCGGCGACCCGCTGCCGGCGGGGCCGCTGCCGCTGCGGGTGCGCGACCTGGACTTCTCCTACCCGGGAGGGGGCCCGGTGCTGCGCGGGGTGGACCTGCACGTGCCGGCGGGCACGACGTGCGCGCTGGTGGGGCGCAGCGGCTCGGGAAAGTCGACGCTGGCGGCGCTGTTCTCGCGCGCGGTGGAGCCGCCGCCGGGCGCGGTGCTCGTCGGCGGGCGCGACGTGCTGGAGCTGGACCTGCACGCGCTGCGCCGCACCGTCGGCGTCGTGACCCAGCGCACCGAGCTGCTGGCCGCGACGCTGGCGGAGAACATCGCCCTGGGCGGCGGGGTGCCGCGCTCGGCGGTGGAGGGGGCCGTGGACGCGCTGGGCCTGCGCGCCTGGGTGCGCGCCCTGCCCGAGGGGCTGGACACCCTGCTGGGACCGGGCGGCACGACGCTCTCGGCGGGGGAGGAGCAGCTCGTGGCGTTCGCGCGCCTGCTGGTGCGCGACGTGCGCATCGTCGTGCTCGACGAGGCCACCGCGCGGATGGACCCGGTGACCGAGCGGCGCGTGACCGCGGCGGCCGAGCGGCTGCTGGCCGGGCGCACCGGCCTGCTCATCGCGCACCGGCTGAGCACCACGCGCCGGGCGGCCTCGGTGGCCGTCCTGGACGGCGGCCGGCTGGTGCAGCACGGTCCGCGCGCGCACCTGGCGGCCGTGCCCGGCCCGTTCGCCGAGCTGCTGCGCGCCGCAGGCGGGCACGGGGCGCTCGACGGGCACGAGCCGACCGACGGGCACGAGCAGCCGACCGACGGGCACGAGCCGGAGGGGGAGGGACCGACCGGCGGGCACGAGCCGACCGACGGGCGCGAGCCGGCCGCCGCGCCCGCCGCCCGCCGGCCGCGCCCCGCCGTCCCGGCGCCCGCGCCCCGCCTGGCGCGCACCGTGCTGCGCGCCGTCGCCGTGCACCCGCGCTGGGGCTTGACCGGCGCGGTGCTGTTCCTGCTGATGTCGCTGCTGGGCGCGCACGGCGCGGTCACCGGCAAGCTGTGGGGCGAGGTCGTGGCGGCCGTCTCCGCCGGGCCGGGCGCCGCGCAGGGGGTGTGGCCGCTGACGGCGGCCGTGGGCGCCACGCTGCTCGCCGGGCCGTTCGCGCTGTTCACCGCGCTGCGCCTGTACCCGGCGTGGTGGAACGCGGTGACGCTGCGGGCGCGCAGCGCCGTGCTGGCCGGGCAGGTGCGCCAGCACCGCCTGCCGCGCGTGCCCGCCGGGGAGGTCACCGCCCGCTGCCTGGACTCCGAGCGCTTCGTGCTCTACGTCGACCGCTGGGTGGACGTCGCCATCGGCTGCGTGGTCGTGGTGACCACCTCGCTGCTGGCGGGCAGCGCGGGCGCCGGCGGCGTCGTCGCCGCGGTGATGGTGGTCTCGGCCGTGGTCTCGGTCACCGGCGCGGGGGCCGCCGGGCGCAGCGCGGCGCGCGCCGGCGACGCCCGCGCCCGCTTCGGCCGGGCCCTGGGCTCGGCCGTGGACGCCGCCCGCACGGTGAAGCTGGCCGCCGCGGCGCCCGGGGTGCTGGCGCACCTGCACGCCGTGGACGGGGCGCGGGTGCGCGCCTCGGTGCGCGAGTTCCGGGTGCGCGCGGTGCTGGAGGGCGTGCCGGTCGTGCTGGTCCAGCTCGCCCTGGTGGCCGTGTGGTGGCTGCACCTGCGCGGCACCTGGGACCTGGCGACCACGCTGCTGGTCTCCACCGCGGTCGCCGGCTCCTCCTACTACGGGCAGGTCGCCGGGGCGGTGGTCACCGAGGCCCCGGTGGCCCGCGAGTGGCTGCGGGCGGTGTCCGGGCTCGCCGGGCGCGCCGACGTGCTCACCCCGCCGCCGGGGGTGGACCTGCTCGCCGGGACCGCGCCGGCCCCGGCGGTGCCGGCGCACCACCCGCTGCGCGAGGTGGAGCTGCGCGGCTTCAGCGCCGTCCACGACGACGGCACCGTGGGCGCCGCGGACGTGGACCTGCGGGTGGCGGCCGGCGAGCTGGTGCTGGTGGCCGGCCGCGTCGGCTCGGGCAAGTCGAGCCTGCTGGCGGCGCTGGCGGGCCTGGTGGACCACGAGGGCTCGCTGCGCTGGAACGGCGAGGAGGTGGCGGACCCGCAGGCGTTCCTGCGCCCGGCGCAGGTCTGCTACGTGGCGCAGGTGCCGCGGGTGCTCTCGGGCTCCTTCACCGACAACGTGGCCCTGGACCACCCCGGCGCCGCGCTCCGGCAGGCGGCGGCGCTGGCCGACGCGCGGATGGGCCCGGACGTGGCGGCCGCGGGCGGGCCGGGGGCGCTGGTGGGCCACCGCGGGGTGCGCCTGTCGGGTGGGCAGGTGCAGCGCCTGGCGCTGGCGCGCGCGCTGGCCTCCGGCGCGGACCTGCTCGTCGCCGACGACGTCTCCTCCGCGCTGGACGCGCGCACCGAGGTGGAGCTGTGGCGGGCGCTGCGCGGGCGCGGCACCACGGTGCTGGGCTCCAGCTCGAAGCGGGCTGCGCTGGCCGCGGCCGACCGGGTCGTGGTCCTGGTGGACGGCCGGGTCGCCGCCAGCGGGCCGTGGTCACGGCTTCAGGAGCGCTGGGGCCACCTGGCGGGGTGAGCCCGCGACCTCCGGCGGACCGGGGCGAGCCGCACGGGGGAGGGCCGGGCCCGCGCCCGGGTGCGATGCTCGTGCCGACAGCGGCACGAGCACGAGGCGCGGGAGGTTGCGGTGGGCGAGAACGGCGACGGCAGGGGCGGCAGGGGGAGCGCGTCCCTGGACGCGGTGCTGCGGGAGGTGCTGCGCGGCGGCCGGCTCGACCCGGGCGCCGAGCGGCTGGCCGCGCAGGGCGTGGAGCGGCTGCGCACCTTCCTGGCGGGCGACCCGTCCGTGAACCTCGGCAAGGGCGCCGCGGGCGCGGCCACCGGGGCGGACGAGCGGCTGGGCGAGCAGGTGGGCGACGCGGTGGACGCCGAGGTCGTCGAGGACGACGGGGACGGGGCCGTCGCGGCGGGCGCGCCGCGCACCCTGCGGCACGTGGTCCCGCTGCGCGGCGGCCGGCTGGCGGAGGTGCTGGTGCCCGAGGGCATGACCACCGCCGACGCCCGGCGCATCGCCGCGGTGCTGGAGGCGCTGGCCCTGGACGAGGAGGAGGGCGCGGGCGCGTGAGCGTGCAGCGCGACGTGCAGGTCACCGGCACCGTGCGCCTGGGGCAGTTCCTCAAGCTGGCCGGCGCCGTCGGTTCCGGCGGCGAGGCCCGCGAGGTGCTCTCCGCCGGCGAGGTCACCGTCAACGGCGAGGTGGACGAGCGCCGCGGCCGGCAGCTCTCCGACGGCGACGTCGTCGAGCTCGGCGGGCAGGAGTGGCGCGTCCTGGTCGGATGAGCCCCGCCCGGGCGGTGCGCCTCAGCGCTGCGGCAGCCGCCAGGCCGACACGTGCGAGGTGCTCTCGGCGGTGAAGGGCGACCCGTCCCAGCCCGCCCACCGCCCGGCGGGTTCCAGGCCCGCCAGGCGCGCCATGAGGTCCAGCTCGGCGGGCCAGGCCCAGCGGTGCTCGGAGCGGAACACCGAGCCGCGCCCCTCGCGCACGGCGTAGTGGTGCGAGACCAGCCGCTGGTGCACCACGTCGAAGGTGTCCACGCCCACGCGGTGCTCGCCGACGTGGAAGGGCCGGGCGCTCTCCCCGGGCGGCAGGCTGCGCAGCGGCGGCACGAACACCTCCACGACGAACTCGCCGCCGGGCGCCAGGTGGCGGGCGGCGTTGCGGAAGCACGCCACCTGCGCGTCCTGGGTGAGCAGGTTCGTGATCGTGTTGTAGACGAGGTAGACGAGCCGGAAACCCCCGCAGCCGGGGGCGGTGGCGCCGGCCATGTCCCCGATCGTCACCGGCACCGCGTCCGCGCCGGGTTTCTCCCGCAGCCGCGCGGCCATGTGCTCGGACAGCTCGATGCCGGAGACGGGCACGCCGCGCGCGCTCAGCGGCAGCGCCACCCGGCCGGTGCCGACGGCCAGCTCCAGGGCCGGACCGCCCCCGGCGCGGCGGGCCAGGAACTCCACGGCCGGGGCGAGCACCTCCGGGGCGAACACCTCCGCGGAGGACACGTCGTAGTCGCGGGCCACCTCCGGCCCCCACACCCGCACCGCGGCCGCGTCGCCGCTCGCGTCGCCGGTCGCGCCGCCGGTCGCGCCGCCGGTCGCGCCGCCGGTCGCGCCGCCGGTCGTGTCGTCGTCGAGCACCCCGACGACGCTGCCACCGCGGCGGCGGGCGGGCCACGGGTTTTCCGCCACGGCGGGCCCGGGGTGCGCCCGGGGTATGCACAACGGCCCCCGAGAGCTACCTTTCGAGGGAGCAGACCCGTGCTGTGCATGCACGGACCTCGACGGCGAGGGAGGGGGACCGGGTGCGCGCTCGCGACCGCGCCTACGCGCAGCTGCGCGAGGACGTCCTCGACGGCGTCCTGGCGCCCGGGGCGGTGCTCGCCGAGGTGGAGCAGTCCCTGCGGCTGGGCATGTCCCGCACCCCCGTGCGCGAGGCGTTCGCCCGCCTGGTCGCCGACGGGCTGGCCGAGCCGCTGGCCGGACGCGGCCTGGTCGTCACCGCCCTGTCCGCCGACGGCGTCGCGGAGCTGTACGAGGTGCGCGAGCCGCTGGAGCGGCAGGCCGTGCGGCTGGCCGCCCGCCGCGGCGACCCGGCGGTGTTCGCCGCGCTGGCCGAGCGCTTCGGGCGCGCCCCGGACCTCGTGGGCGCCGGCGAGCAGGGGCTGCGCGAGTACTACGCCCTGGTCGCCGAGTTCGACGCCGCCGTGGACGCCGCCGTCGCCAACGCCCACCTGGTGCAGGCGCTGGGGGCGGTGCGCACCCACCTGGTGCGGGTGCGGCGCCTGGCCCGGCACGACCCCGCCCGGCTCGTGCAGGCCGCCGGCGAGCACCGCCTCGTCGCCGAGGCGGTCGCCGCCGGCGACGCCGAGCTGGCCGCCTCCGCGGTGCGGGTGCACCTGCACCGCAGCCGCACCCAGTTCCTGCACGCCGTCGGCGCACCGGCCGCGGACCCCCGCGGGCCCGCCGGGCCCGGCGCCCGGACCGGGACCCGGCGCGGGACCCGGCCCGGGACCCGACCCCGCACCCCCACCACCGCTCAGGAGGCCACCGCGTGAAGAACCGCACCGTCCGGGTCCGCCGCAGCGAGGAGGAGTTCCCCCGGCACGAGGAGCTGGCCTGGCAGCTCGCCGAGCTGGCCGCCGACCCGGTGCCCGTCGAGGACGACGTCGCGCAGATGGTCGTCAACCGCGTGGTGGACAACGCCGCCGTCTCCGCCGCCTCCCTGCTGCGCGCCCCCGTCGTCTCCGCCCGGGCGCAGGCCCTGGCCCACCCGCCCTCGCGCGGCGGGCGCGGCGGGCGCGTGGTGGGCACGCGCGAGGACGTGTCGGTGGAGTGGGCGGCGTGGGCCAACGGCGTGGCCGTGCGCGAGCTGGACTTCCACGACACCTTCCTGGCCGCGGAGTACTCCCACCCCGGCGACAACGTGCCCGCGCTGGTGGCGGTGGCCCAGCACGCCGGCTGCGACGGGGCCGCGCTGCTGCGCGGGATCGTCACCGCCTACGAGGTGCAGGTGGACCTCGTGCGGGCGATCAGCCTGCACCGGCACAAGATCGACCACGTCGCGCACCTGGGCCCCTCGGTGGCCGCCGGGCTGGGCACGATGCTCGGCCTGCCGGTGGAGACCACGTACCAGGCGATCGGGCAGGCCCTGCACACCACGACCGCCACCCGGCAGTCGCGCAAGGGCGCCATCTCCACCTGGAAGGCGCACGCCCCGGCCTTCGCGGGCAAGGTCGCGGTGGAGGCGGTGGACCGCGCGCTGCGCGGGCAGACCAGCCCGGCGCCGGTGTACGAGGGCGAGGACGGCGTGATCGCGTGGCTGCTCGACGGCCCGGACGCGGTGTACGAGGTGCCGCTGCCCGAGCCGGGGGAACCGCGCCGGGCGATCCTGGACACCTACACCAAGGAGCACTCCGCGGAGTACCAGGCGCAGGCCGTCATCGACCTGGCGCGCCGGCTGCACCGCGAGCACCCCGAGCTGCGCGACCCCGCGAACGTCGCCTCGATCGTGCTGCACACCTCCCACCACACCCACCACGTCATCGGTTCCGGCTCCGGCGACCCGCAGAAGTACGACCCGGCCGCCAGCCGCGAGACGCTGGACCACTCGGTGCCCTACGTCGTGGCCGTCGCCCTGCAGGACGGCGCGTGGCACCACGTGGACTCCTACGCGCCGCAGCGCGCCGCGCGCCCGGACACCGTGGCGCTGTGGCGGAAGGTGAGCACCGTGGAGGACCCGGAGTGGACCGCCCGGTACCACGAGAGCGACCCGGCGCGGAAGGCGTTCGGCGGCCGGGTCGTGGCCACCCTGACCGACGGCTCCACCGTCGTCGACGAGATCGCGGTGGCCGACGCGCACCCGCTGGGCGCGCGCCCCTTCGGCCGCGAGGACTACCTGGCCAAGCTGCGCACCCTGTCCGCCGGGGTCCTGGAGGACGCCGAGGTGGAGCGGTTCGCCGCGCTCGCCCAGCGCCTGCCGGAGCTGGACGCCGCGGGCGTGCGCGAGCTGGGCGTCGTCGCCCCGCCGGAGCACCTGGCGACCGTGCCGCTGCCGCACGGGCTGTTCTGAGAGGGGTCCGCGCTGATGCTGTACTCGACCACCACCCCCGCCGCCAAGCGCAAGGCGCTGCGCGCGGCGCTGGCCTCCGGGGAGCTGCTGCGCTTCCCCGGCGCGTTCAACCCGCTGTCGGCGCGCCTGGTGCAGCGCAAGGGCTTCGAGGGCGTCTACGTCTCCGGCGCGGTGCTCTCGGCGGACCTGGGCCTGCCCGACGTGGGGCTGACCACGCTGCCGGAGGTCGCCGGCCGCTCCGCGGAGATCGCCCGCCAGACCGACCTGCCCGTCCTCGTCGACGCCGACACCGGTTTCGGCGAGCCGCTGAACCTGGCGCGCACCGTGCAGGCGCTGGAGGACGCCGGCGTGGCCGCGTTCCACGTCGAGGACCAGGTGAACCCCAAGCGCTGCGGGCACCTGGAGGGCAAGAGCGTCGTCGACGGCACCACCGCGGTGCGCCGGGTCAAGGCCGCCGTCGACGCGCGCCGCGACGGCGACCTCGTCGTCGTCGCCCGCACCGACGTGCGCGGCACGGTGCCCGGCCCGGAGGGGCTGCGCGCGGCGGTGGAGCGCTCCAGGGCGCTCGTCGACGCCGGCGCCGACGTGCTGTTCCCCGAGGCGATGGCGGACCTGGCGGAGTTCGAGGCGGTCTGCTCCGCCGTCGACGTGCCGGTGCTGGCGAACATGACGGAGTTCGGGCGCAGCGACCTGTTCACCCACGAGCAGCTGCGCGACGCGGGCGTGCGGCTGGTCATCCACCCCGTCTCGCTGCTGCGCCTGGCGATGGGCGCGGCCGAGCGCGCGCTGGACGAGCTGGCGGGCGAGGGCACGCTGGCCGGGCAGGTGCCGCACATGCAGACCAGGGCGCAGCTGTACGACCTGCTCGACTACGCCTCCTACGGCGAGTTCGACGCGGGCGTCTACGACTTCACCCTCGAGGGCAACCGGGACAGCTGACCGCACCGTGCGGCCGGGACGAGCGAGGCGGAGGGGCGTGGCGTGAGCACGACGGGCACGACTCAGGGCGCGAGTCAGGGCGCGAGTCAGGGCGCGAGCCAGGGCGCGAGTCAGGGCGCGGCGCGGGGGCCGGGCGGGCCGGAGGTCCGCAAGGGGCTGGCCGGGGTGGTGACCGACACCACGGCCGTCTCGAAGGTGGACCCGGCGACGAACTCCCTGCTGTACCGGGGGTACCCGGTGCAGGAGCTGGCGGCCCGGTGCTCCTTCGAGGAGGTCGCCCACCTGCTGTGGCACGGGGAGCTGCCCACGGAGGCGGAGCTGGCGGGGCTGCGCGAGCGCGAGCGGGCGCACCGGGCGCTGGACCCGCGCGTGCTGCGGGTGCTGGCCGAGCTGCCGGCCGGCGCGCACCCGATGGACGTGGTGCGCACGGCCGTCAGCGCGCTGGGCGCGCTGGCCCCCGACGCGGCCGACTCCTCCCCGGCCGCCGAGCTGGCCAAGGCCGAGCGGCTGTTCGCCGTCCTGCCGGCGGTGGTGGCGCTCACCCAGCGCCGCCGGGGCCGGGCGGGGGCCGGGCCCGCCCCGCGCCCACACCGGGTCCCGGCGCACTAACACTTTCCGGCGCGTGGGGGGCCCACCCCCCCC
>NZ_JBJLSG010000056.1:0-28904 GCF_050871925.1 Kineococcus gurbantunggutensis | reverse complement strand
GGCGCGCGCGCATCCCCCGGGGGGAGGAGCGCGCACCCGTCCGCAGGACCTCCCCGTCCGCCTCACGGTTGATCCTCGGCCCGCACGGTCCGATCCGGTCCGGAGCCGTCCTACCCTGGGGGCGTGCCCCTGCTCGCCGAGATCTCGGCCTCCCTGCCCGCCGCCGCCCCCGCGCTGCTGCCGGACTGGATGGAGGCCACCACGCTGCTGGACACCCTGGGCGCCGCGGCGCTGTGGGGCGCGGCGGCCGTCGTCTTCGCCGAGTGCGGCCTGCTCATCGGCTTCTTCCTGCCCGGCGACTCCCTGCTGTTCACCGTGGGGCTGTTCACCCACGAGGGGCACGTGCCGCACCCGCTGTGGTTCGTGTGCCTGGTGCTCTCGGCCGCCGCGTTCGTCGGCAACGTCTGCGGCTACGAGATCGGCCGCGCGGCCGGGCCGGCGATCTTCGACCGGCCGAACTCGCGGATCTTCAAGCGCAAGCACGTGGAGAAGACCCAGGAGTTCTTCGCCACCTACGGCGCCCGGGCGATCATCCTGGCCCGCTTCGTGCCGGTCGTGCGCACCTTCATCACCGTCGCCGCCGGCGCCGGCCGGATGCCGCGGCGCACCTTCTTCGTCTTCTCCGCGGTCGGCGCGGTGCTGTGGGGCACCGGCGTGACCGTCCTGGGCTACCTGCTCGGCGGCATCCCCTTCATCCGCGCCAACATCGAGGTCGGCCTGCTGCTGCTCGTGGGTGTCTCGGTGCTGCCGATCGTCGTCGAGGTCCTCAACGCCCGCCGCAAGCAGCGCCGCGCCGCGGCCGCCCTGCCGCAGCAGGTCGCGCGCCTGGACGAGAGCACCCCCGAGAACCAGCGCTGAGCCGCCCCGGGCAGGATGGCCCGGTGCCCCGCTCCCGACAGCTCCTCCAGCTGCGCTGGGGCGACATGGACGCCTACCGCCACGTCAACAACGTGGAGGTGCTCCGGCTGCTGGAGGAGGCCCGCGTGCGGGCCTTCGGGGTGGCCGGCGGCGACGGCTCGCGGTCCCTGCTCGCCACCGGCACGGTCGTCGCCCGGCACGAGGTCGACTACCTGCTGCCCCTGGACTACCGCACCGAGCCCGTCGCCGTGGACCTGTGGGTCGGGCGCGTGGGCGGGGCCAGCTTCGAGGTGCGCTGCGAGGTGCGCGAGCCCGGGCCAGCCGACGGCGACGGCGGCGACGCCCGCGGCGGGGGCGGCGGGGAGCGCACCTACGTGCGCGCGAGCACCACGTGCGTGGCCTACGACTTCGGCGCCGGCCGCCCGCGCCGCCTGAGCGGCGAGGAGCGCGCCCGCCTGGCCGGCCTGGCCGACGGGCCCGCCCAGGGCTGAGGCGCCCCCCGGGCACCCCGCGGGGCGCCCCGCCCGCCGCCGGGGTGCGAGGATCGCGGGGTGTCCGACTGGCTCTCGCAGCTCGCCGACCCCCAGCTGGACCACCTCGGCGCCCTGGGCGTCTACGCGCTGGTCTTCGGCATCGTCTTCGCCGAGACGGGCACGCTCATCGGCTTCTGGCTGCCCGGCAGCACCGTGCTGTTCACCGCCGGCCTGCTCGCCGCCCGCGACGGCAGCCCCCTGTCGCTGTGGGTGCTCGTGGTGGGGGTGACGCTGGCGGCGGTCCTCGGCGACACCGTGGGCTACTGGTCCGGACGGCGCCTGGGCAGGCCCTGGCTGCTGCACCGCGCCGGGAAGGCCGCCAAGCACCTGCCGCGCGCGGAGGCCTTCTACGAGCGCTACGGCTGGTTCGCCGTCGTGGGCTGCCGTTACATCCCGTGGCTGCGGGCGTTCACGCCGATCATCGCGGGCACCGCCGTCATGCCGTACGCGGCGTTCGCCAGCGCCAACGTGGTGGGGGCGCTGACGTGGGGGGCGCTGCTGGTGCTGGCCGGCTACGCCGCCGACTCGCTGCCGTGGATCCGCTCCCTGGCGTACACGATCGCCGGGATCGCGGTGCTCACCTCGATCGTCGCGCCGGTCGTGGGCGCCCTGCGCCGCCGCCGCGGGGCGCGCACCCGCCGGGCGGCCCCGTGAGGGACCCGCGGCCCGTCCTGGCGCGCGGCGCGCGCGCCGAGACGGTCGTGGAGCGCTCGCGCTTCCTGTGCGTGCTGGAGCCGGTGCGCGACGCCGCGGAGCTGGACGCCGTGGTGGCCGCCGTGCGCCGCGCCGCGCCCGACGCGCGCCACCGCTGCACCGCCTCGGTGCTCGGCGAGGACGGCGAGCAGCGGCGCTCCAGCGACGACGGCGAGCCCGCGGGCACGGCCGGGGCGCCGATGCTCGCCGCGCTCGAGGGCGCCGGGGTGACCGGGGTGGTGGCCGTCGTGGCGCGCTGGTTCGGCGGGGTGCTGCTGGGCACCGGCGGGCTGGTGCGCGCCTACGGCGGCGCGGTCTCGGCGGCGCTGGCGCGGGCGGAGGTGGTGCCGCGGCGGTGGGTGGACCTCGTCGAGGTGCGCGCCGGGCTGGCGACCGCCGGGCGCCTGGAGGCGGAGCTGCGCCGCCGCCACGCCCCGGAGGACGTGCGGTGGGCGGCGGACGGCTGGCGCGCGGTGGTGCCGGTGCCGGTGGGCGGCCGGGCCGCGCTGGGGGCCGAGCTGGCCGCCGACGGGCTCAGCGCGCACCTGGCCGACCTCGGCCGCGCGGTGCGCCCGGCCGGCCCGCTCAGCCCGGGCGGGTGACGGCGGTCAGGCGCACCGCGACGGTGACGTCCACGACCTCCGGCAGGTCCGCCAGCCGCTGCTCCAGGCCCGCGGCGTCGATGTGGTGGGCGCTGGGCCCCATGAGCACCAGGTCGCGCAGGGCCGCGCGGTCCAGGGGGCGCACCAGCGACAGCTCGCGCTCGGCGGCGGGGTCGAAGCCGGCCAGGTCGGCGGCCAGGCGCTCGCGCTTGCGCTCCTCCACGGCCACCATGCCCAGCGCGGCGCGCACCTGCTCCAGGTGCGCGGGCAGCGGGGTGAGCACCACCCACGCCCCGCCCGGGCGCAGCACCCGCGCCACCTCCGCCTCCCCGCGCGGGGCGAACACCGTGGTCACCAGGTCCGCGCAGCCGTCGGCCACCGGCAGGGCGCGCCAGGCGTCGGCGCCGAGCGCCGCGGCGCGCGGGTGGGCGCGCGCGGCGCGGCGCAGCGCGGGGGCGGAGGTGTCCACGCACACCCCGGTCGCGCCCGGCAGGGCGTCCAGGACGTGGGCGAGGTGGTAGCCGGTGCCGCCGCCGACGTCCACGGCGAACGCCGCCGCGGGCACCAGCTCGGCGGCCAGCAGCGCCAGGGCCCGCGCGACCGGCTCGTAGTGCCCGGCGGCCAGGAAGCGCTCGCGGGCGGCGACCATGGCGGCGGTGTCGCCGGGGTGGGGGCGGGCGCCGGCGGTGAGGGTGACGTACCCCTGCCGGGCGGCGTCGGCGCTGTGCCCGGCGGGGCACACCAGCCGCCGGCCGTCGGCGTCCAGGCGCTGGCGGCACACGGGGCAGCGCAGCCGCGGCAGCGCCGCCAGCAGGGCGGCGGGCAGGGGCGCGGGGGCGTCCAGGGGTGCCTCAGCGCCCGCGGTCGGCGGAGGCGCCCAGCGGGTGCAGGCCGGTGAGGGCGCCCACCCAGGAGGCGGGCACGCGGGCCAGGCGCTCGTCGTAGGCGCGCACGGCCGCGCCGTGGAAGGCGAGGTCGCCGGCGAGGCGGTGCTCGGCGTCGGCGATGGCGCGGCGGGTCTGGTCGTCGGGGGTCCCGTCGGCGTGCAGGCTCAGGTCCGACAGGCGCGAGCGGCGCTGCTCGGCGAGCGCGCCGGCCTCCACGGCCAGGTCGCGCATGCGCACCAGGGAGGCGCGGGTGGCGGCGGCGTAGACGACGGCGACGACGACGAGCAGCAGGACGAGGACGAGCACGACGGTGCCGGCGGTGCCCACGTCAGCCGCCCAGCCCGATGTCGGCCAGGGTGAAGGCGTGGCGGTAGGGCAGGCCCTCGGCCTCCACGCGCTCCTTGGCGCCGGTGGCGCGGTCCACGATGACGGCCACGCCGACGACGTGGGCGCCGGCCTCGCGCAGCGCGGCGACGGCGGTGAGCACGGAGCCGCCGGTGGTGGAGGTGTCCTCCACGGCCAGCACGCGGCGCCCGGCGACGTCGGGGCCCTCGATGCGCCGCTGCAGGCCGTGCGCCTTCTCGGCCTTGCGGACCACGAACGCGTCCAGCGGGGCGCCGTGCGCGTCCGCCCAGCCGCGGGCGTTGGCGGCGTGCACCATCGCCAGGGCCACGGGGTCGGCGCCCATGGTGAGCCCGCCGACGGCCTGGAAGCCCCAGTCGGCCACGAGGTCCAGCAGCACCGGCCCGACGAGGGCGGAGGCCTCCCCGTCGAGGCTGATGCGGCGCAGGTCGACGTAGTGGTCGGCCTCCTCGCCGCTGGACAGCGTCACGCGGCCGCGCACGACGGCCTTGCCGGCGATGAGGGCGGCGAGGCGCTCACGCTCGGGGGTGCTGGGGGTGGGGGCGCTCACGGGGCACGAGCTTAGGCGCTGGCCGGGACCCCTCCCCCCGGTCCCCGCCTGCCGGGCCGGGCCGGCGCGGCGGGGGTAACGTCCGGGCCGTGCGCCTGGCCACCTGGAACGTGAACTCCGTCCGCGCCCGCCTGGACCGGGTCCTCGCCTGGATCGACCGCAGCGACGTCGACGTCGTCGCCCTGCAGGAGACCAAGTGCAAGGACGAGCAGTTCCCCGCGCAGGCCTTCGCCGACATCGGCTACGAGGTGGCCCACCACGGCCTCTCGCAGTGGAACGGCGTGGCGCTGGTCTCGCGGGTGGGCCTGGAGGACGTCAGCACCTCCTTCGCCGACGACGTGCCGGAGTTCGGCGCGCCGCCGGTGAGGGAGGCGCGCGCGATCGGCGCCACGTGCGGCGGGGTGCGGGTGTGGAGCCTGTACGTGCCCAACGGGCGCGGCCTGGACGACCCGCACTACGCGTACAAGCTGCTGTGGCTGGAGTCGCTGCTGGGGGCCGGGCGCGGCTGGCTGGCGCGGGACCCGGGCGCGCAGGTGGCGCTGGTGGGCGACTTCAACATCGCCCCGTTCGACGAGGACGTGTGGGACCCGGCGGTCTTCGAGGGCGCCACGCACACCTCCGCCCCGGAGCGGGCGGCGTTCCGCTCCCTGGTGGAGGCGGGGTTCACCGACGTGGTGCGCCCGCACGCGCCGGGCCCGGGCACCTACACGTACTGGGACTACACGCAGCTGCGCTTCCCCAAGCGGCAGGGCATGCGGATCGACTTCGTGCTGGGCTCGCCGGCGCTGGCGGCGCGGGTGAGCGCGGCCACGATCGACCGGGCCGAGCGCAAGGGCAAGGGCGCCTCGGACCACGCCCCGGTGGTCGTGGAGCTGGACGGGCCGGCCGGGGACGCGGCCGCTGCGCCGAACGGCTGACTGTCGCGCCGGCGGGGCCCGCGGGCGCGACTCGGCGCGCGCGCGCCACTAGCTTCGCGGGGGTGCGAGCACCTGTGAGCGCCTCCGACCTGGAGGCCGTCGAGCTGAGCGCGGCGACCGACGCGCGGGGCCAGCGGGCCGTCGCGTCGCTGCTGGAGTCGTGGGCGCGCCGGGCGGTGCCCGGCGACTCCGTGTCGAGGGCGCGGCTGCTGGTCGCGGCCAGCGAGCACGCCGCCTACGCCGGGGACGCGCGCCGGGCCCTGCGGCTGGCCCGCCGGGCGCTGGCCACCGGGGACCCGGTGGCGCCGGACACCCGCTGCTACGTGGTCTCCGCGCTGCTGCTGTGCGGTCACCTGCGCGAGGCGATCGCGCTGACCGACGAGGTGCTGGCGGACCGGCCCGCCGACGCCGAGGCGTACCTGTTCCTGGGCGAGGAGCTGGCCTGGCACCACCAGCACGACGACGCCACCCGCGTGTGGACGTCGGGGCTGTTCCGCTGCGCGGGCGACGAGGAGGCCACCGAGGTGCTGCTGGCGGCGATGCGCCGCACCCGCGGCCCGCTGCGCCAGCTCGACCTGCGCGAGGACGCGGACGACGTGCTGGCGCTGCCCTCGCCCTCCCCCGCGCTGGACTGAGCGCGGCGGGGGCGGGCGGGCCGGGCCCGGGGACGACGCCGCCCCCGCCGCGAGGGGTCGCGACGGGGGCGGCGGGGGGGCGCCGGGGGCTTCAGCCCTTGACGGAGCCCTCGGTCAGGCCGCCGCGCCAGAAGCGCTGCAGGACGACCATGAGGATGACCAGCGGCACCACCGAGACGAGCACGCCGGCGGTGGTGAGCTCGTAGAACTCCGGCAGGCGGTCGGTCTGCGCCCGCCAGTTCACCAGGCCGACGGTGATCGGGTACAGCTTCTCGTCGGCGATCATGATCAGGGGCAGCAGGTAGTTGTTCCAGATGCCGACGAACTGGAACAGGAAGACCGTCACCAGGGCCGGCGCCATCATGCGCAGGCCGAAGGTGTGGAAGATGCGCAGCTCGCCGGCCCCGTCCAGGCGGGCGGACTCCACCAGCGAGGGCGGCACCACCGCGGCGGCGAAGATCCGGCACAGGAAGAAGCCGAACGGCGAGACGAAGCTGGGCAGCAGCACGCCGAGGTAGCTGTCGGTCAGGCCCAGGTTGCTGAAGAGCAGGAACAGCGGCAGCGCGGTGGCGGTGCCGGGCACGAGCACGCCGCCCAGCACGAGGCCGAAGACGGCGTCCTTGCCCTTGAAGTCGTACACCGCCAGCGCGTACCCGCCGGCGGCGGCGAGGTAGGTGGCCACCAGCGCGCCGCCGCCGGCGTAGAGCACGCTGTTGAGGAACCAGCGCACGAAGATGCCGTCGTCGAAGGCGAAGACCTGCCGGACGTTCTCCAGGAGCTGGACGTCGCCGAACCAGAAGCCGTTGGTGGTGAAGAGGTCCTCGGTGGACTTCGTGGCCGCGACCACCACCCAGTACACCGGCACGAGGAAGTACAGGGCCACGACGATCAGGACGGCGGTGACCAGGATGCTGCGCGCCGCGGGCGGGCGGGTGGCGCTGCGGCGCGGGGTGCGCTGGATGGCGCCGATGGTGGCGAGGCGGTCCTCCTCGGGGCGGACGGCGGTCACGAGTCCCTCCGGGAGACGAGGCGCAGGAAGGCGAAGGACAGGACGAACGCGGCCAGGGCGATGACGACGGCCTGCGCCGCGGCCACGCCGTAGTCGTTGTAGGAGAACGCCGAGGAGTAGGCGGCGAAGTTGGGCGTGTACTTCACGTCGACCGCCGGGGAGACGTTGCGGATGACCTGCGGCTCGGCGAAGAGCTGCAGGGTGCCGATGATGGAGAAGACGGTGGTGAGCACCAGCGCCGGGCGGATCAGCGGCAGCTGCACCGACCAGGCCAGCCGCAGCGGCCCGGCCCCGTCGACCTTGGCCGCCTCGTACACCTCGGCGGGGATCGCCTTGAGCTGGGCGATGACGATGAGCATGTTGTAGCCGGCGTAGGACCAGGTGACGATGTTGGCGATGGACCACAGCACCGTCTGCGCGTTCAGGAAGTCCACCTCCAGACCCAGCGCCTGCAGGGCGGCCACGACCGGGGAGAAGCCCGGCAGGTACAGGAACGACCACAGGATGCTGGCGATGACGCCGGGGATGCCGTAGGGCAGGAAGTACGCGGCCCGGAAGAACGAGGGCCACTTCGCCGACGCCGACTCCAGCAGCAGCGCCAGCACCGTCACCGCGACGATCATCACGGGGACCTGCACGACGCCGAAGAGCAGCACCCGGGCGATGGAGGCGGTGAAGGCGGGGTCGCCCAGCGCCCGGGCGTAGTTCTCGAAGCCGGCGAAGCCGGTGGTGATGCCGTCCTCGCCGAACAGGCCCAGGCGCTGCACGCTGGTGAAGCTCTGCCCCACCGCGTAGACGATGGGCACGACGAACGTCAGCAGGAACAGCACGAGGAACGGCGCCAGCAGCAGCCACGGCGCGCGGTGCTGGGCGCTGTTGGCGCGGGCGGGGCGCCGCTGGGCGACGGCCGGGCGCGCGGTGCTCGACGCGGTGCTCGGCGCGGTGCTCACGCCTCGCTCCCCGCCCGGACCCGCAGGCCCTTGTCGCGCATGGTGGCGATCGTCTGCTCCTGCACGCCGGCCAGGGCGTCGACGATGGCCGGGCCGCCGGCGAGGCGGTCGCGGAAGACCGTGGAGAGGGTGTCGTTGAGCTCGATGAAGACCGGGGACCAGGTCCAGTCCGGGTTCTGCGCGTCGGCCGCGGGCACGAAGACCTCCTGGTTGTAGTTCTGGCCGCCGAAGAACTCCGACGGCTCCTGGCGCGACGCGCCGACGTAGTCCGGCGAGGGCGACCAGCCGATGCCGCAGTTGACGATCTGGGCGTCGATGGCGCGCGGGTCGGTGGTCATCCAGTGCAGGAACTCCGCGGCCTCGGCGGGGTGCTGGGAGGTGGCGAGCACGGCGCCGGTGGAGCCGCCCAGGGTGGCCGAGGCGAAGCCGGTGCCCGGCCACAGCGGCATGGGCGCCACCCCCCACAGCCCCTCGGTGCCGCCGACGCTCTGCACCAGCGCATCGCCCCAGGAGCCGGTGGTCACCGCGGCGATGGAGCCGGCGGCGGTGGCCGCGGTCCAGCCGGAGGAGAAGGGGGCCAGCGCGGTGTTGTAGAGGTCCTCGTCGAAGGCCGTGTCCATGAACTCCCCGACCGTGCGGGTGGCGGGACCGGCGATGTCGACGACCCACTCCTCGCCCTCGGGGGTGAACCAGGCGGCGCCGGCCTGCATGCACAGGCTGGTGAAGATGTTCGGGTCGTTGACGGGGAAGCCCTCCAGCCGGTTGGCCGGGTCGGCCTCCTTGACGGCGCGGGCCAGGTCGGCCCACTCCGGCCAGCTGCCCGGCGGCACCGCGCCCAGGGCGTCGAGCACGTCGCGCCGGTAGAACCAGCCGACCGGGCCGGTGTCCTGCGGGACGCCGAAGATGCCGTCGCCGACGGAGACGCGGGAGATGTCGCCCTCGCGGTAGTCGCCCAGGAAGTCCCGGAAGCCGTACCGGGACAGGTCCACCAGCCCGTTCTGCAGCAGGAAGCTGGGCAGCAGCTGGAACTCGACCTGGGCGATGTCGGCGCCGCCGCCGGCGGCCAGGGCGGCGAACATGCGGGTGTAGCCGCCGTTGGTGCCGGCGCCGCTCCAGACCGCCTGCACCTGCACGTCGGGGTGGTCGGCGTTCCACAGGTCGCAGACGGACTGCAGGTCCTTCAGCCAGGCCCAGTAGGTGAGGGTGATCGGGCCGTCGGCGCGGGGTTTGACCGGCTGCTGGTTCACCGAGTCGGCGGCGGCGCCCGCGGCGCACCCGCCCAGCGCCATGGCGCCGGCGCCCAGCGCGGCGCCCAGCGCGCCGCGTCGCGTGGTCTGCACGGAAGCTCCTCGTCGTCGAGTCCTTCGGAGCCTGCACGAAACCACGCCCCCGGGCTCGGGGCAACGACCGCGGCGCGAACCGCACCCGAACCGTGACCGTGATCACGCCGGGGTTTCCGGAAGCGGGGCGGTCAGTTCCCGGAAGCGGCGCGCAGCACCACGAGGGTGAGGTCGTCCACCGGCCCGCCGGCCACGTGCGCGGACACCGCGGCCAGCACCGCGTCGGCCACCCGGTCCGCCGCACCGGGCGAGGTGCGGTCGCGCACGCCCCGCAGCGCGGCCAGCAGGCCCGCGTCGTCCAGCAGGTCCCGATGGGCGTCGGCGGCCTCGGTGACGCCGTCGGTGAACAGCACCAGGCAGTCGCCCGGGCCGAGCGCGACGGGGGCGTCGGTGGTGTCCACGCCCTCGAACAGGCCGATGAGCGTGCCGGGCACCCCGACCGCGCGCGGCTCGCCGTGCGCGGGCAGCAGCACCGGTTGCGGGTGCCCGGCCAGCGCCACCGCGCCGGTCACGGCGGCCGCGGGGTCGGGGCGGGCGGGCAGCCGCACGGCGGCCAGGGTGGCGAAGCGGTCGTCCAGGGCGTCGGCGGCGGCGTCGCCGACGGCGGAGAGCAGCGCCGCCGGGGAGGCGGTGGCGCGCGCCAGCCCGCGCGCGGCCCAGCGCAGCGCGGTGGTCGTGGCCGCGGCGCGCGGGCCGCGGCCGGAGACGTCGCCGATGACGGCCAGCAGGCCGCCGTCGCCGGTGGTGAGCAGGTCGTAGAAGTCGCCGCTGACCTCCCCGCGGCTGCCGTCGGCGCGGGTGGCGGGCTGGTAGCGCAGCGCCACCTCGTAGCCGGGCACGTGCGGCAGGCGCGCGGGCACCAGGGTGCGCTGGATCTGGTCGGCCAGCGCGGCGCTCTCCGCGCGCACCGCGTCGCGGGCGGCCTGCGCCTCGACGCGGTCGGTGACGTCGCGCTGCACGGCGACGTAGTGGCGCACGGTGCCGTCGGGCTCCACCAGCGGGGACAGCGACAGCTCGTTGTGGAACAGCCGCCCGTCGCGGGTGAGGTTGGGCACGACGACGGTGCCCCCGCGCCCGGAGCGGATCAGCTCGCGCAGCCGCGCGGCGGGGGTGCGCGCGTCGTGCCCGCGCTCGGCGACGCCCTCCTGCAGGAAGCGGCAGTTGCGGCCCAGGGCCTCGTGGGCGGCGTAGCCGGTGGTGACGGTGAAGGCGTCGTTCACCCACACCAGCGGCTCGTCGGGCAGGGTGACGTCGGCGATGCACACGGCCTGCTCGGCGGTGCGCACCGCGCGGGCGAGCAGGCGCTCGAAGCGCCCGGCCCCCTCGTCGACGTCGCTGGGGGTGGTCGGGCGCGCCTTCTGCACCCCGCCAGTCTCACCCGCGCCCGCCCCCGACGCCCGCCCGGGCCACCCTCACGGGTGCAGGCGCGAGCCCTTGACCACCTTGTCGACGGCGGTGCGCGCCCCGTGCAGGGCCAGCCCGACGAGGTCCAGCTCGGCGCCGGGGACGGCGGCGACGACGGCGCGGTTGGCGGCGTCGTGGCCGGTGTCGAACATGCCGGCGGTGAAGACGGCCACCGCCAGGCCGCGCCGGCCGGCGCGCTCGCGGGCGGCGCGCAGCACGTCGGCGGAGCCCTCGAGCACGAGGACGGGCTGGCCCAGCAGGGGCAGGTAGGCGGTGCCGTCCGCGTCGGCGTAGGGCAGGCCCAGCAGCTCGGGGTGGGCGGCGCTGACGCCGCCGGCGAGGAAGGCGGTGACGTTCAGGCGCTGCCAGGGCAGCAGGTCCTCGCGCAGCAGCACGGCGGTCTTCGTCGCGGTGCGGACCGGGGCGCCGCCGGGGGCGTCGGCGGTGTCGGCGGGGGTGTCGGTGGTGGTCACGCCGCCCAGCGTCGGGCGGGGCGGGCGCGGCGGTCTTGTACGTTCTTGACGTGGCCGGGGTGGACCTGGACGGGGCCGGCGCGGGACGCGGGCCCGAGCGCGAGCCCGCGCGCGAGGCGGTGCGCAGCTGGCGGCCGGGCGTGCCGGGCGTGGCGGAGGTGCTGCACGCCCGCTTCACCCGGCACGCCTACCCGATGCACGTGCACGGCACCTGGACGGTGCTGCTCGTCGACGAGGGCGCCGTGCGCTACGACCTGGACCGCCGCCACCGCGGCGCGCTGGGCTCGGCGGTCACGCTGCTGCCCCCGCACGTACCGCACGACGGGCGGGCCGCCACCGGCGCGGGGTTCCGCAAGCGGGTGCTGTACCTGGAGCCGGGGGCGCTGCCGGAGCGGTTGGCCGGCGCGGCCGTCGACGAGCCGGCGCTGCCCGACCCGGCGCTGCACCGGGCGGTGGCGGCCCTGCACGCGGCGCTGGCGCTGCCCGGGGAGGAGCTGGAGGCCGCCGGGCGCGCGGCGCTGCTGGTGGCCGAGCTGCACCGGCAGCTGGCCGGCCGCGGGCCGCTGCCGGTGCGCCGGGACGCGCCGCTGGCCGCGCGGCTGCGCGAGCTGCTCGACGCGCACGTGGTGGAGGGGGTGACGCTGCAGCGGGCCTCGGCCGAGCTGCGCGCCGCCCCCGCGCACCTGGTGCGCTCCTTCGGCCGGGAGTTCGGGATGCCCCCGCACGCGTACCTGACGGCGCGGCGGGTGGACCTGGCGCGCTCGCTGCTGCTGGCCGGGCGGCGCCCGGCGGAGGCCGCGGTGCTGGCCGGCTTCCACGACCAGCCGCACCTGACCCGGCACTTCCGCCGGGTGCTGGGGGTCACGCCGGGGCGGTTCACCGCCTGAGCCACCGCCCGGGGGCGCACCCGTCAGGGACCTGCCGGGCGGGGGACGGCCGCGCCCGCGCGCCGGTGCGGCAGCGTGCCGGGCACCCGCACCCGCGCACCCGCGGGGCGCGCCGAGGACCCGGAGGAACCGTGAGCGCCACCACCGCCCCGCCGAGCCCGGGGGTCCTGCTGGACCCCGCGGCCACCTCGCTGCCCCGCACCGCCCTGCTGGTGGCCGGCGGCGCGGCGCTGACCGCCGCCCTGGCGCAGGTGTCGGTGCCGGTGCCCGGCTCCCCGGTGCCGGTGAGCGGCCAGACCCTCGCCGTGGTCCTGACCGCCGCCGCGCTGGGCCCGGTGCGCGGCGCGGCCGCGCAGGTGGCGTACCTGCTGGCGGGGCTGGCGGGGCTGCCCGTGTACGCCGACGGCGAGGGCGGGCCGGCGGCGGTGCTCGGCGCCACCGGCGGGTACGTCGTCGGGTTCGTGCCCGCGGCGTTCCTCGTCGGCCTGGCCGCGCGGCGCGGGGTGGACCGCAGGGCCGGGCGCGCGCTGCTGCTCTTCGCCGCCGGGCAGGGCGTGGTCTTCGCCGTCGGGGTGCCGTGGCTGGCGCTCAGCGCCGGGCTGTCGGCCTCCGGGGCGCTGCGCGCGGGGTTCTACCCCTTCCTGCCCGGCGGCGTGCTCAAGGCCGCGCTGGGGGCGGTGCTCATCGCGGGGGCGTGGCGCCTGCGGGCCCGCGCCAGGATGGCCCCGTGAGCGCGAGCGGCGGACCGGGGTCGATCACCGACGTGCCGGGGGTGCGGGTGGGGCAGGTGACCCGGCGCGGGGACGGCTGGCTGACCGGGGTGACGGTGGTGCTGCCCCCGCCGGGCGCGGTCGCGGGCGTGGACGTGCGCGGCGGCGGCCCGGGCACCCACGAGACGGACGCGCTGGACCCGCGCACCCTGGTGCCCACGGCGGACGCGGTGGTCCTCACCGGCGGCAGCGCCTACGGCCTGGTCACCGCGCACGGGGTGCAGCGCTGGTGCGCCGAGCAGGACCGCGGCTTCCGCGTCGGGCCCGGGCGGGGCGAGGTGGTGCCGATCGTGCCGGCGGCGGCGGTGTTCGACCTGGGCCGCGGCGGGGTGTTCGGGCACCACCCCACGGAGCAGATGGGCTACGAGGCGGCGGCCGCGGCGGCCTCCCCCGCCGGCGCGGTGGTGCGGCGCGGGGTCGTAGGCGCGGGCACCGGCGCGGTGGTGGGCCGGCGGTTCAAGGGCGGCGTGGGCACGGCCTCGGTGCGCGTGGGCGCCGCGGTGGTGGGCGCCATCGCCGTCGTCAACGCGTTCGGGCTGCCGCTGGCGCCGGGCACCTCGCGCGGCGGGGCGCTGCCCGGCGAGCCGCTGGGCGGCGCGGCGGGCGGGGCGGCGGGCGCGGGCGGCGCCCCGGCGCTGAACACCACGCTGGTGTGCGTGGCCACGGACGCGGCGCTGGACCCGGCGGAGGCCGCGCGCACCGCCACGGCCGCGCACGACGGGCTGGCCCGCGCGCTGGACCCGGTGCACACCCTCTCCGACGGCGACACCGCGTTCACCCTGGCCACCGGCGCGGTGGCGCTGCCGGCGGCGCGCGCCGAGCGGGTGGTGGAGCTGGTGCGGCTGCAGGCCGCGGCGGCGGAGGCGGTGCGCCTGGCGGTGCTGGACGGGGTCGCCTCGGCCGAGCCGGTGGAGGTCGCCGGGACGCTGCTGCCGCGCTGGGAGGGCTGAGCGCACCGGGCGGCCCGCCCCGCGGCCGGCGGGGCGGGGCGGTGGCCGGACCCGCGCGGGAGCACCGGGCGCGGTCGCGGGGCGGGTCCTGCGCCCCCCTCAGCCGGGGAGGGCGGAGCCGGCCCGCCGCCGCACCCACGCCAGCAGCGCCTCGCCCTGCACGCGCTGGAACTCCCGCACCGTCGGCAGCCCCGGCGGCGCGGGCCGGCGGGCGCTGTCCAGGAAGAAGGCGGCGAAGCCCGCCAGGACGGCGGTGAGCACGTCCGGGTCGACGCCGCGCGCGGTCGGCGCGCGGGCGAGCAGGGCGTCGGCGTCGTGACCGCCGTGCCGCTCGACCTCCACGAGCAGCACCAGCGCGTCCAGCCACGCCGGGCCGCGGCAGGCGTGCGGCCAGTCCACGAGCACGGCCCCGCCGGCGGTGAGCAGCACGTTGTCGGCGCGCAGGTCCACGTGCGCGAGGGTGTCGCCGTCGAGGGCGTCCAGGCCGCGGCGGGCCAGCGCGCGCAGCTCGTCCAGCCCGGCCAGGGGCACCCCGTCGGCGGCGAGGCGCTCGAAGCCGGCGAAGTCCTCGCGCAGCTCGTCGGCCGCCGCGGGCAGCCCCGGCACCGGGCAGGGCGTGGCGCCGGCGGCGAGCGCGGCCAGGGCGCCCAGCACGGCGTCCACGTCACCGGCTCGCCAGGGCAGCGGCGGCTGGTGGCCGTCGACCTCCTCCAGCACGAGCGCGACCCACGCGCCGTCGTCGAACACCCCCAGCAGGCGCGGCACGGGCAGCGACGGCGGCAGCGCCGCGCTGACGCGCGCCTCGCGGCGGTGCAGGACGGGGCTGTGCGGGTTCTGCGCCGCGCCGACGGCCTTGACGAACGCGCGGCGCCCGGCGGCGGTGAGCACCCGGTCCGCGGAGCCCGGGGAGAAACCCCCGGCCTGGGACTCGGCGCGCACGACGGGCGAGCCGAGGACGTCCTCGACGCCCGCGCGCACGTGCGGCGGCAGGTCCTCCCACCGCGGCCTGCCCCCTCCGGAACCCCTCACCCGCCCAGGCTCGCAGGCCGCCGGCGGGGGTTTCCACGGGTTTGCGGGACCGGCCCCGGCGCGCGGCGGGTCCGGCGCCCTGCTTGCGCGCGGCGCGCGCCGCCCCGACGGTGGGGGTGTCCGCCCGAGCAGGCCCGCGAACAGGAGCACCGCCGCGATGAGCAGCAGCAGCACCCCCACCACCTTCGGCGTCGTCGGCAGCGGGTGGCGCTCGGAGTTCTTCCTGCGCCTGGCGCGGGCCGCGCCCGACCGGCTGCGCGCCACCGGCGTCGTGACCCGCACCGCCGAGCGCGGGCGGGAGGTCGGCGCCGCGTGGGGGGTGCCCACCCACCGCACGGTGCAGGACCTGCTGGCGGGCGGGCGCCCGGACTTCGTGGTCGCCTCGGTGCCGTGGGGGCAGATGCCGGTCACCGTGCGCGAGCTCGTCGCGGCGGGGGCCGCGGTGCTGGCCGAGACGCCGCCGGCACCGGACCTGGAGGGGCTGCGCTCGCTGTGGGCCGACGTGGGCGCCTCCGGCCGGGTGCAGGTGGCCGAGCAGTACCTGCTCATGCCCGGGCACGCCGCCCGGCTGGCGCTGGTGCGCGAGGGCGTCATCGGGGACCCGACCTCGGTGCAGGTCTCCTCCACGCACATGTACCACGCGGTCTCGCTGATCCGGGGCCTGCTGGGGGTGGGCACCGGCGAGGTCGTCGTCGACGCCCGGGAGTTCCGCGCACCGCTGGTGGACCCGCTCAGCGCCGCCGGGTGGGACACCGGCGCCCGCCCCGAGCCGCGCACCACGACGCTGGCGACGCTGGACTTCGGCGACGGGCGCAGCGGCCTGTACGACTTCACCGACAACCAGTGGTGGAACCCGCTGCGCGCGCGCCGGGTCGTGGTGCGCGGTTCCCTCGGCGAGATCGTCGACGACGCGGTGACCCGCCTGGTGGACCCGACCAGCGCGGTGACCTCGCACCTGTCGTACCGCCGCCGCGGCATCGACATGAACCTGGAGGGCGTGGACCTGGACACCGTCGCCTTCGACGGGCGCGTGGTCTACCGCAACGCCTGGGCGGGCACCCGCCTGTCCGAGGACGACGTCGCCGTGGCGCAGATCCTCGCCGACACCGGCGCCTGGGCGCGCGGGGAGGGCCCCGAGCCGTACCCGCTGGCCCAGGCCTGCCAGGACCACGCCGTCGCCCTGGCGGTGGCCGAGTCGGCCCGCACCCGCGCGGACGTGCGGGTGGCGCGGGAGGCGTGGGCCTGAGGCGCCCGCGGGAGGTTGCCCCGCGCACCCGATGGTCCCCGCGCGTTCACCGGGGCGCCGCCCGCACCGCCCCGCGCCGTCGCCCGCGGGGAGTTGGCTCCCGGCCGAAGCACAGGCCGACCACAGGAGCCCCCGTGACCGACGTCCTCCCCCCTCTCGCCCGACGCACCCTGCTGGGCGGGGCCGGCGCCCTGGGCGCCGGCCTGCTGACGGCCGGGGCCCTGCCGGCCGAGCGCCGCCTGAGCGACCCCTTCACCCTGGGCGTGGCCTCGGGCGAGCCCTCCCCCGACGGCTTCGTGCTCTGGACGCGCCTGGCGCCGGACCCCTACGCCGAGGACGGCCGCGGCGGCATGCCGGACCGCGACGTGCCGGTGCAGTGGGAGATCGGGCACGACCCGGGTTTCCGCCGCGTCGTGCGCCGCGGCACGGAGATCGCCTCGGCGCGCCTGGGCCACAGCGTCCACGTCGAGGTCGGCGGCCTGCACCCCGGGCACGAGTACTGGTACCGCTTCCGCGTCGAGGGCCGCACCACGCACGTCTCCCCCGCCGGGACGACCCGCACCGCGCCGGACCCGCGCACCTGGGCCACCCCGCTGACGATGGCGTTCGCCTCGTGCGCGCAGTACGAGCACGGCTGGTTCACCGCCTACCGGCGCCTGGCCGAGGAGCAGCCGGACGTGGTGGTCTTCCTGGGCGACTACATCTACGAGTACGCGCCCAACGACTACGTCGTGGGCCAGGGCAACGTGCGCGACCACGCCGGCCCGGAGACCACGACGCTGGCCGGCTACCGCCAGCGCCACGCGCAGTACAAGGCCGACCCGGACCTGCAGGCCGCGCACGCCGTGGCGCCGTGGATCGTCACCTGGGACGACCACGAGGTCGAGAACAACTACGCGGACTCCACCGCCGAGGAGCAGGAGCCCTACCCGACGACCGCGCAGTTCCTGCAGCGCCGCGCGGCGGCGTACCAGGCGTACTACGAGAACATGCCGCTGCGCCGCTCGGCGATGCCGAAGGGCCCGGACATGCGCCTGTTCCGCCGCCTGGACTGGGGCCGGATGGCGTCCTTCCACGTGCTGGACACCCGCCAGCACCGCAGCGACCAGCCGAACGGGGACACCTTCCCCGCCAGCGGCCCCGAGCGCGACGACCCGAACCGCAGCATCCTCGGCGTCGAGCAGCGCGACTGGCTGCTCGACGGCCTGGGCTCCTCGCGCGCCACCTGGGACGTCATCGCCCAGCAGGTCATGGTCCACGAGCACGACTACGTGCCCGGGGCGGGCCGCGGCTTCAACCCCGACTCCTGGGACGGCTACACCGCCGACCGCCAGCGCCTGCTCGACGGCTTCGCCGAGCGCCGCGTGGAGAACCCCGTGGTGCTGACCGGCGACGTGCACAAGACGTACGCCGCCGACCTCACCCGCAACCCCTCGGACCCCACCGAGCGCCCGATCGGCGTGGAGCTGGTCTGCACGTCGATCACCTCCGGCGGGGACGGCACCGACGGGTACGGCGCGGACCAGCTCAAGGACAACCCGGACCTGAAGCTGGCCGACGACCGGCGCGGGTACGGCATCGCGCGCTTCGAGCGGGACCGCATGAGCGTGGACTTCCGCACCGTGCAGCGGGTCTCGCAGCCGGGCGCGCCGGTCGGCACGCGCGCCTCGTTCGTGGTGGAGGCCGGCGACCCCGGCCTGCAGGAGGCCTGACGCGGACGGGACCCCCGGGCCACGACGCGGGCGCCCGCCGGACCGGTCGGTCCGGCGGGCGTCCGCCGTGCGTGCGGGGTTGCGTCAGAGGGCGCTGACGGCCGGGTCCTGCGCGCGCCGCACGACGAGGCCGGTGGAGCGCGGCGCCTCCGGGGAGTCCAGGTCGACGGTGAAACCGCCGTCCTCGACGTCCACCTCGACGGTGTCGCCGTCGCGGACCCCGCCGGACAGGATCGCCTTCGCCAGGCGGTCGCCGATCTCGCGCTGCACCAGCCGGCGCAGCGGGCGGGCGCCGTACGCCGGGTCGTACCCGGTCAGGGCCAGCCAGTCCTTGGCCGCGTCGGTCACCTCCAGGGTGAGCCGGCGGTCGGCCAGGCGCTCGGCCAGGCGCTGCACCTGGATCTCCACGATCCGGGACAGCTCCTGCGTGGACAGCGGGTCGAACACCACCACGTCGTCGAGCCGGTTGAGGAACTCCGGCTTGAAGTGCGCGCGCACGGCGGACATCACCGCGTCGTGCTTGGTGGCCCGCGACAGCACCGGGTCCACGAGGTGCTGCGAGCCGAGGTTGGACGTCAGCACGAGGATGACGTTGCGGAAGTCCACCGTGCGGCCCTGCCCGTCGGTCAGGCGACCGTCGTCGAGGACCTGCAGGAGGATGTCGAAGACCTCCGGGTGGGCCTTCTCCACCTCGTCCAGCAGCACCACCGAGTACGGCCGGCGACGGACGGCCTCGGTGAGCTGACCGCCCTCCTCGTAGCCGACGTACCCGGGGGGAGCACCGACGAGGCGGGCCACCGCGTGCTTCTCGGAGTACTCGCTCATGTCGATGCGGACCATGGCCCGCTCGTCGTCGAAGAGGAAGTCCGCCAGCGCCTTGGCCAGCTCCGTCTTGCCGACGCCGGTCGGCCCGAGGAACAGGAAGGAGCCCGTGGGGCGGTCGGGGTCGTTGACCCCGGCCCGGCTGCGGCGCACCGCGTCCGAGACGGCCTGCACGGCGGTGGACTGCCCGATGAGGCGGGCGCCGAGGAACTCCTCCATGCGCAGCAGCTTCTCGGTCTCGCCCTCGAGGATGCGGCCGGCGGGGATGCCGGTCCAGCCCGCGATGACCTCGGCGATGTCGTCGGGGCCGACCTCGTCGGCGACCATCGGCTTGTGCTCGGCGGCCTGGCCCTCGGCGGCCTGGGCCTGCTCCAGCTCGCGCTCCAGGGCGGGGATGCGCCCGTAGAGGATCTCGCTGGCGCGCCCGAGGTCGCCCTCGCGCTGCAGGCGCTCGGCCTGCGAGCGCAGCTCGTCGATCTGGTGCTTGAGGTCGCCGACGCGGTTCAGGCCGGCCTTCTCCTGCTCCCAGCGGGCGGTCAGCGCGGTGAGCTGCTCCTGCTTGTCGGCCAGCTGCGCGCGCAGCGCCTCCAGCCGCTCGCGGGAGGCGGCGTCGTCCTCCTTGGACAACGCCAGCTCCTCCATCCGCATCCGGTCCACGGCGCGGCGCAGCTCGTCGATCTCGATGGGCGAGGAGTCGATCTCCATGCGCAGCCGGGACGCGGCCTCGTCGACGAGGTCGATGGCCTTGTCCGGCAGCTGGCGGCCGGAGATGTAGCGGTCGGACAGCGTGGCGGCGGCCACGAGGGCGGCGTCGGAGATGGCGACCTTGTGGTGCGCCTCGTACCGCTCGCGCAGGCCGCGCAGGATGCCGATGGTGTCGGGCACGCTCGGCTCGCCGACGAAGACCTGCTGGAAGCGGCGCTCCAGCGCGGGGTCCTTCTCGATGCGCTCGCGGTACTCGTCGAGCGTGGTGGCGCCGACCAGGCGGAGCTGGCCGCGGGCGAGCATGGGCTTGAGCATGTTGCCCGCGTCCATGGAGCCCTCGGCGGCACCGGCGCCCACGACGGTGTGCAGCTCGTCGATGAAGGTGACGACCTGCCCCTCGGAGCGCTGGATCTCCTCCAGCACGGCCTTCAGGCGCTCCTCGAACTCGCCGCGGTACTTCGCGCCGGCGACCATGGCGGCCAGGTCGAGCGCGACCAGGCGCTTGCCGCGCAGCGACTCCGGCACGTCGCCGGCGACGATGCGCTGGGCCAGGCCCTCGACGACGGCGGTCTTGCCGACGCCGGGCTCGCCGATGAGGACGGGGTTGTTCTTGGTGCGCCGGGAGAGCACCTGCACGACGCGGCGGATCTCGGCGTCGCGGCCGATCACCGGGTCCAGCTCGCCGCGGCGGGCGCGCTCGGTGAGGTCCACGCCGTACTTCTCGAGGGACTTGTAGGTGCCCTCGGGGTCGGGCGAGGTGACCTTGGCGCCGCCGCGCACGTTGGGCAGGGCGTCGAGCAGCGCGTCGCGGGTGGCGCCGACGGCGCGCAGCGCCTCGCCGGCGGCGGACTGCCCGGTGGAGGCGCCGATGAGCAGGTGCTCGGTGGAGACGTAGGCGTCGTCCAGGGCGCGCGCCTCGTCCCCGGCGGCCTGCATGAGGGCCAGGGCGGGGCGCGAGAGCTGCGGCTGGGCCACGGACGAGCCGGAGGCGCTGGGCAGCGAGGCCAGCGCGCCGTCCACGCGGCGGGCGAGCAGGGCGCGGTCGGCCCCGACGGCGTCGAGCAGGGCGCCGGCGACGCCGTTCTCCTGGCCGATCAGACCGGCGAGGACGTGCAGGGGCTCGACCTGCGCGTGACCCGCGGACGTCGCGCGGCCGACGGCGTCGGCCAGCGCCTCCTGGGCGCGGGTGGTGAGCTTGAGGTCCACGGGTTACCTCCTGACGAGCGGTGGGACGACTTCGCTGGGTCCAACACTGCCAGACTTGAGCTTGTTCCGCTCAACTTGGCGCGTCGCCCACCGCCCGCCCCTCCCGGCCCACTCCCCACCCCCTCCCGCACCCCACCCCCCCCCCACCCCCCCGGTCATAAAGGAAGTTCCAACTACCTTGAACACCTCGGGGGGCCGGGAGGGGGTGCGGGAGGGGCGGGAAGGGTGCGGGAGGGGTCTGGAGTTCCGGGCCGCGCAGGAGGATCCTCGTCCTGCGCGGCGCTCCGGCGGCCGGCGCCGGCCGCGGCGCACCGGGGGGTCGCCGTGAGCTCAGCACGCACCGCGAGCGCGGTCTTCGACCACGTCGTCGTGGGCGCCGGCAGCGCCGGCGCGGCGCTGGCCGCCCGCCTGAGCGAGGACCGCTCGGTGCGGGTGCTGCTGCTGGAGGCCGGGCCGGACTCCACGGGCCTGGACACCGCCGTGCCGGCCGCGTGGGTGAACCTCGTGCGCACCGCCTGGGACTGGCGGTACCGCACCGTGCCGCAGCCCGGGCTGGGCGGGCGGTGCGAGCCCTGGCCGCGCATGCGCGCGACCGGGGGCTGCTCGGCGATGAACGGCATGGTCTACGTCCGCGGCAACCGCGCCGACTACGACGGCTGGCAGCGCGACTCCGGCGCCGTCGGCTGGTCCTACCGCGACCTGCTGCCGCTGTTCGTGCGCTCGGAGGCCAACTCCCGCCTGGGCGCACCCTTCCACGGCCGCAGCGGGCCGCTGCACGTGGAGGACCGCCGCTACACCCACGAGGTCGTCGACGCCTGGATCGCCGCGGCGCGGGCGTCGGGGATGCCGGCCAACGACGACGTCAACGGCGCCGAGCAGGTCGGCGTGGGCCGCTACCAGGTCACCTGCCGGCACGGGCGGCGGTGGTCGACCGCCGACGCGTACCTGCGCCCGGCGCGGCAGCGGCCGAACCTCGCGGTCCTCACCGGCGCGCTGGCCACCCGCGTGCTGCTGGAGCGCGGGCGGGCCACGGGGGTGGCCTTCCTGCGGGGCGGCGCGGAGCACGTGGTGCGCGCCGAGCGCGAGGTGGTGCTGTGCGGCGGGGCGGTGAACTCCCCGCAGCTGCTCATGCTCTCCGGCATCGGCCCCGCGGACCACCTGCGCGAGGTGGGCGTCACCCCCCTCGTGGACCTGCCGGGCGTGGGGGCGAACCTGCACGACCACCCGGTGACGCCGATGGTGTGGCGCACCCGCGGGACCGCCGACCTGGCGGTGGACCACGCGAACGCCGGCCGGCTGCTGCAGTGGCGCCTGACCGGCCGCGGACCGCTGACCTCGAACGTCGCCGAGGGCGGGGGGTTCCTGCGCACCCGCAGCGGCCTGGAGGGGCCCGACGTGCAGTTCCACGTCGTGCCGACCGGCGCCTACGGCGACGACCTGCACGCGCAGGACGGGCGGATGCTCACGGTCGGGGTCACGCTCGTGGACGTCGCCAGCCGCGGGAGCCTGCGCCTGGCCGGGCCGGACCCGCGCTGGCGCCCCGTGCTGGACCCGGCGTACTTCCGCGAGCGCGCCGACGTGGCCGCGGTGGTGGCCGGGGCGCGCCGGGCGATCGAGGTCGTGCACGAGCGGCCGCTGGCGCGGTTCGTCGCCGGGCCGCACCTGCACGGCTCCGACGCCCTGGACGACCGCGCGCTGGAGGAGCACGTCGCGCGCTGGTCCGGGACCCTGTTCCACCCGGTCGGCACGTGCGCGATGGGGTCCTCCGGGGACGCCGTGGTGGACCCCGAGCTGCGGGTGCGGGGCGTGGAGGGCCTGCGGGTGGCCGACGCCTCGGTGATGCCGAGGATCGTGCGCGGCAACACCAACGCCCCCGCGGTCGTGATCGGCGAGCGGGCCGCCGACCTGATCCGCGGTGCCGCGCCCGCCGCGCCGGCCCGCCGGCCGGAGGGGGTGGCGCGGTGAGCGCGCAGGGGACAGCGCAGGGGACAGCGCAGGGGACAGCGCAGGGGACAGCGCAGCGGGGCGCGCGGGAGGACGGGCGGGGGGGCACCTTCGACGTGCGCGACCCGGGCACCGGGGAGGTCGTGGGCACGTACCCCCGGCACGGGGAGGCGGAGGTGGGCGCCGCCGTGGAGCGGGCCCGGCGGGCGGCGGCCTGGTGGCAGGGGCTGGGGTTCGCCGGGCGGCGACGCCGCCTGGACGCCTTCCGCGGGGTGCTGGCCGAGGGGGTGCACCGGCTGGCGGCGGTGGTGCGCGAGGAGACGGGCAAACCCACCTCGGACGCCGTGCTGGAGGTGGCGCTGGCCCTGGAGCACCTGGCGTGGACGGCGAGGAACGCCGAGCGGGTGCTGGGGCCGCGGCGGGTGCGCACCACGGCGCTGAGCGCGAACCTGAGCGCGAGCGTGGAGCGCAAGCCCCTGGGCGTCGTGGGCGTCGTCGGGCCCTGGAACTTCCCGGTGTTCACCCCGCTGGGCTCGGTCGTGCCCGCGCTGGCGGCCGGCAACGCGGTGGTGCTCAAGCCCAGCGAGCTGGCGACCGGGACGGGGTCCTGGCTGGTCGCGGCGTTCGCCGGCGTCGTGCCCGAGCAGCCCGTGCTGCAGCTGGTCACCGGCGACGGGAGCACCGGCGAGGCGCTGTGCCGCAGCGGCGTGGACAAGGTCGCCTTCACCGGTTCCACGGCCGCGGCCAGGCGGGTGATGGCCGCGTGCGCCGGGACGCTCACGCCGCTGGTGGCCGAGTGCGGCGGCAAGGACGCCTTCGTCGTCGACGCGGACGCCGACGTGGGGACCGCCGCCCGGGCCGCGGTGTGGAGCGCGATGAGCAACGCCGGGCAGACCTGCGTGGGCACCGAGCGCGTGTACGTGCACCGCGCCGTGCACGACGCCTTCGTCGCGGCGCTGCTGCGGGAAGTGCGCGGGCTGCGGGCGGGTTCGGACCCGGCGGCGCGCATCGGCCCGGTGCGCACGGCCGCGCAGGTCGCCCGCGTCGAGGCGCACGTCGCCGACGCCCTGGCGCGCGGCGGGCGGGTGCTCTTCCGCGGCGGTCCCACCGCGGGCACCGTCGTGCAGCCCGTGGTCCTGGCCGACGTGCCGGACGAGGCGCTGGTGAACCAGGAGGAGACGTTCGGCCCGACGCTGACCGTGCAGGTCGTGGCGGACGCGGAGGAGGCGGTCCGGCGGGCGAACGGCACCCGCTACGGCCTGGGCGCGACGGTGTTCGCCGGCCGCGACGGCGTGCGCATCGCCCGCCGGCTGCGCACCGGCGCGGTGTCGGTGAACTGCGCCCTGGGGTTCACGCAGGTGCCCGCCCTGCCCTTCGGCGGGGTGGGCGACTCCGGCTTCGGGCGCGTGCACGGGCCCGACGGGCTGCGCGAGTTCAGCGCGCCGCAGGCGCTGGCCCGCCGGCGCTTCCGGCTGCCGCTGGACGTGGCGAGCTTCAGCCGCTCGGCGCGCGACGACGCGCGGGTGGCGGCCCTGGTGGGGCTGGTGCACGGCCGGCGCTGAGGGGCGCCGGCCGTCGCCTCAGGCGGGGCAGCCGGTCGCGTCGGCGTACTGCTCGGCGTCGGCGAAGACGGCGTCGGACACGCTCGGGGTGCCGCCGAGGACGACGAGGTAGCACGGGCGCAGGCGCTGCAGCTCGGCGCGGGTGACCTGCGGCAGGCGGTCGCGCTCGGTGAGCAGCACCGGGCCCGAGCCCAGGGTGGAGGGGCCGGCGGCGAGGGCGTCGGGCAGGGAGGTGCCCGAGGCGAGGTAGACGACCAGGGCGTTGTCCTGGTCCCACGCGGACTTGGAGATCTCCACGGCGGTCTCGTAGCGGTCGGCGCCGGACAGGCGCACGTTGCCGCGGGCGCTGACCGCGGACTTCAGCTCCGCGCCGGCCGCGCGCGCGGCGGCCTTGACGGGCGCGTCGCCCTCGGCGGCGGCGCTGCCGGCGGTGGCCAGGGCGGCACCGGCCAGGGTGGTGGCGGCGAGGGCGGCGACGAGCTTGGTGCGCATGTCAGGTGCTCCGTGGGGCGAGGGGGCCCGGACCGTTGCGGTCCGTGTGCGACGACTGTCCCCGCTCGTCCCCCGCCAGCGGCCGTCCCGGCACCGCCGGTCCACCGGACGGGCGAGCGGCGTCACACCCCTCCCCCGACCCCTCGCCCACCGTCCCGCTCGAACTACGCAGCGTCACCAGCACCGGGGCCGGCGGCGAGCGCCGGCGCGCGGGCCGTCAGCGCGCGCGCCGTCGCACGGCAGCGCGCACCACCCGGTAGCCCAGCAGCCCGCCGGCCACCCAGGGCGCGGCGACGACCACCGGGTCCAGCACCTGGTGGCGCGCGTCGACCCGCCCGCGCCGCGAGCGCAGCCCGTGGTGCGTGAACTCGCTGCGCACGCCGGTCTCGGTGACCGGGTCGTCCGGGTGCCGGCCGGCGAAGGAGGCCAGGGTGGCCTCCAGGGCGTTGACGCGGTCCGCGGCGATGAGCAGCAGCCAGTGGGCGTTGCGGCCCTCGCTGTAGCGGTAGGCGTAGCGGCGCACCACCCCCGACAGGCCCGACGGCGGCGCGGAGGTGCCGAAGACGGGGGTGACGAAGGCGTGCTCGATCGAGTGCTCGCGCGGGTAGCGCTGCACCTGCCGCTCCGGGAAGCGCCAGTGCGCCCCGTTGAGGTCGGGGTCGAAGCGCTCGCGCGGGAAGGACGGGCGGTCCGCCGGGTCCAGGTCCACCCCCCAGCCGGGGATGCGCGCGCGCAGCTGCTCGGGCGTCTCCGGCAGCGGGGGCTTGTCGGCGGTGTAGGTGTACGCGGGGTCGTCGGGATCGAGGTCCGCGAGGTGGAGGTCCACCGCGGCGCGGTCCGCGGGTTCCTGGGGGTCCTGGGTCTCGCTCACGTCCGCTCCCTCCCGGTTCAGCTCGCGCCCGGCACGACGAGCGGCTTGATGCAGCCGTCGAGCTTGGACGAGAAGATGTGGTACCCCTCGGCGACGTGCTCCAGCGGGATGCGGTGGGTCACGACCTCGCGGGGGGTGAGGTGCCCGTTGCGCACGTGCTCGAACATCCGCGGCCACTGCCGCTTCACGGGCGTCTGGTTCATCCGCAGGGTCAGGCCCTTGTTCATCGCGTCGCCGAACTTCACGGCGCTGGGCACGGGCCCGTAGGCGCCCATCACGGAGATCGTGCCGCCCTTGCGCACGGCGTCGATGGCCCAGTTCAGCGCGATCGGCGAGCCGCCCTGCAGCTTCAGCTTCGCCCCGGCGACGTGCTGCAGGAAGTTGCCGTCCGCCTCGGCGCCGACCGCGTCGATGACGGCGTCGGCGCCCAGGTGCCCGGTCATCCTCTTCAGCAGCACCACGACGTCGTCGTGCTCGGCGAAGTTCACCGTCTCCGCGTGCGCCATGGTCCGCGCCTTCTCCAGGCGGTCCTCGAGCTGGTCCACGACGATCACGCGGCCGGCGCCCATGAGCCAGGCCGACTGCGCGGCGATCAGCCCGACGGGGCCGGCGCCCAGGACCACGACCACGTCGCCCTCGACGACGTCGGCGAGCTGGGCGCCGAAGTAGCCGGTGGCCGCGGCGTCGGTGAGCACCACGGCGTCCTCGTCGTGCATCCACTCCGGGATCAGGGTGGGCCCGACGTCGGCGAAGGGCACGCGCACGTACTCGGCCTGCCCGCCGTCGTAGCCGCCGGCGGTGTGCGAGTAGCCGTAGATCCCGCCGACGGCGGTGGCGTTGGCGTTGACGTTGTGGCAGTTGGACTGCAGCCCGCGCGCGCAGTAGAAGCACGAGCCGCAGAAGATGTTGAAGGGCACCATCACCCGGTCGCCGACCTTCAGGTTCTGCACCGAGGGGCCGACCTCGTCGACGACGCCGATGAACTCGTGCCCGAAGGTCATCCCGGGCCGGGTGTCGGGGATCGCACCGTGGTACAGGTGCAGGTCGGACCCGCAGATCGCGGCCAGCGTGACCCGCACGATCGCGTCGTTGGGGTGCTCGACGCGCGGGCGCTCCTTCTCCTCCGTGCGCACGCGGTACGGCCCGCGGTACACCATCGCTCGCACCGTCAGCTCCTCCCGGAAGGGTCGGGCGGTGGCCGGTGCTCCGGACCGCCCGGCGCCCACTGTCCTCCTCGCGGCGCCCGCCCGCACTCGCAGCGGCCCGCTCAGCCCCGCTCGCGCGGGCGGGGCGGGCGGCCGCGGCGGGGCAGGTCGCCGGCGTCGGCGGGCATCCGCCCGGCCCGGCGCAGCGCCTCGCGCAGCACGAACTCCGCCTGGGCGTTGACGCTGCGCAGGTCGTCGGCGGCCCAGCGCGCCAGCGCCTCGTGCACGGCCGGGTCCAGGCGCAGCAGGACCTGCCTGCGCGTGCGGCCCCGGCCCCGTCCCGCCCCGTCCCGGTCGGCGTCCTGCCCCGCGTCCTGCCCCGCGTCCTGCCCCGCGTCCCGGTCGGAGTCCTGCGGGGGGTTCACCGCCGGCTCACCCGTAGAGGGTCCCGGTGTTGACGACGGGGGTGGCCCGCCCGTCGCCGCAGAGCACGACGAGCAGGTTGCTCACCATGGCGGCCTTGCGCTCCTCGTCGAGCTCGACGACGTCGAGCTCCTGCAGCCGCGCCAGGGCCAGCTCGACCATGCCGACCGCGCCGGAGACGATCTCCTCGCGGGCGGCGACGATCGCGGAGGCCTGCTGGCGCTGGAGCATCGCCTGGGCGATCTCGGCGGCGTAGGCGAGGTGGGTGATGCGGACCTCGACGATCTCCACGCCGGCGACGGTGACGCGGGCGGCGACCTCGTGGGCCAGCTCGTCGGCGACGACGTCGGTGGAGCCGCGCAGCGAGGTGCCCCCGGCGCGGTCGTCGTAGGGGTGGGTGGTGACCACGTGCCGCAGCGCGGACTCGCTCTGCATCTCGACGAACTCGGCGTAGTCCTCCACCGCGAACGTGGACTGCGCGGTGTCGGCGACCTGCCACACGACGATGGCGGCGACCTCGACGGGCGAGCCGGTGGCGTCGTTGACCTTCAGCCGGCCGGTCTCGAAGTTCCGCACCCGCACCGAGACGTTCACGGTGGTCGACAGCGGCACGACCATGACGAGGCCGGGTTCGCGCACGGTGCCGGTGTAGCGGCCGAAGAACTGCACGACGCGGGTCTGGCCGGGCTGCACGGTGCGCAGCGAGCCGAGCAGCACGAGGGTGACCAGGGCGGCCAGGGCGGCCAGCGCCCAGGCGAGCGCCTGCAGGTCGGGCAGCACCAGCGCCAGGGCGGCCAGGGCCAGGGCCAGCGCGGCGGGGACCAGGACGGCCAGCAGGGCGCGGGCGCCGTGCAGGTGGGGTGCGCGCGCCTCGGCGACGTCGACGCGGGCGCCGTCGTGGCCGACCGGGGTGCCGGCGGGCGGGGCGTCGGAGGGGCTCTGGTCGTCCGCGGGCCGTTCCACGACGGTGGGGGTCACGGTGGTCTCCTCTCGCTGGGGTCATCAAAGTGATATCACTTTGATGACCCCGACGTCGAGGGGAGCGGGTCCGCGGGGCAGGCTGGCCCGGTGGCAGCGCGCGAACTCGTCGTCCTGGGCACCGCCAGCCAGGCGCCCACCCGCACCCGCAACCACAACGGCTACCTGCTGCGGTGGGACTCCACCTCGGTGCTCTTCGAGGCCGGGGAGGGCACCCAGCGCCAGATGGTGCTCGGCGGGGTGGCCTCCCCCCGGGTGGAGCGCATCTGCGTGACCCACCGGCACAACGACCACTGCCTGGGCGTGCCCGGCGTGCTGAACCGGATGGCGCTGGACACCCCGGGCCGCTCCGTGACCGTGCACGGGCCCGAGGAGGCGGTGCCGCACCTGCGGGCGCTGGCGGCGGTGGCCGACGCGGACGTCGACGTCCGCGTGGAGGGGGTGCCGGTGCGCGGGGAGGAGGTGCCGGTGGCCGAGGTCGCCGGCTGCGCGCTCGTGGCGCGGGCGCTGGAGCACCGGGTGCCCGCGGTCGGCTACCGGCTGGTGGAGCCGGACGGGGTGCGCTTCCGGGGCGGGGCGCTGGCCGCGGCGGGGATCTCCGGGCCGGAGGTGCGCGTGCTCCAGCGCGAGGGCGAGCTGCGCGGCACGCGCCTGGCCGAGGTCACCGAACAGCGCCCGGGGCAGGTGTTCGCCCTGGTCATGGACACCCGGGCCTGCCCGGCGGTGGAGCACCTGCTGCGCGGGGCGGACCTGGCGGTGGTGGAGTCCACCTACTTGCACCGCGACGCACACCTGGCGCAGGCGTACGCGCACCTGACCGCCCGGCAGGCCGGGGAGGCCGCCGCCCGCGCCGGGGTGCGCCGGCTGGTGCTCACGCACTTCTCCCAGCGCTACGGCGACCTGGACGAGCTCGGCGCCGAGGCCCGCGCGGCGGTCGCGGGCGTCGGC